>NZ_JADEXH010000041.1:0-50608 GCF_015207205.1 Sphaerospermopsis sp. LEGE 08334
TAGTCTCTTTGATGTATAGCTCCATTTTACTATGTCTATAATTTTATTTTTATCCTGGAAATATTAGTCTATTTTATGATTTTTTCTTAAATATCTTTTTTTCTTTATCTGTTAACCTCTCCAGGTGGTGTTCATTCTTATTGCTTCTTATTGAGAATAGGTTTTGATGACATTTTTGGTGATTTACTGTTTCTCAAATGCTTTTTTCACTGTATATGTCTGTTTTTACGCTAACTTTGATTTTTCATCTCCGTAATTTCCCTCTGGGACAGTTTGGGGTGCGGAATGTGGGATATAAGACACAAGCATCATATATAACTGTAAAATTAGACACTATTATTGCCCTGTTATTTTTTAAATATTAACCTTGGTACTCATAACAAATTTACTTGACAAGTAAAGTTTCTACTAAGTAAATTTTGACCATAGCTTAAAGTTTTGATAACACTGAAGATAAAACTAAGTCAGGGAGCGATTTAGCAACTAATTGACTTAGTTTTACTTGATTTTTAAATGTATTCCAATTTCCAAAGTTTCCTTGTTAGCAGTGCATCTGGCTAATTATGACTATTCATAGCCCATATCTAGTTCTTGAGCTTGAGCAGTAAGCTCATCAAGAGCTTCCATCCGTAAAGCATCAATTTGGTTTTTGTAATTGAGTAGATCCAGATAACGCACCCGTCTCCGTGTTCCTACCTTACGGAATGGGATCTCTCCTCCTTCCAATAGTCCTACCAAATAGGGACGAGAAACATTTAAAATATCAGCAGCTTCTTGTGTTGTGAGTTCTGCGTGTACAGGTATGAAAGTAACAGCATGACCTTTAGCCATTTGTCCCAGTATGTCAACAAGCATCTGAAAAGCCAGTGATGGGATCTTAACCGTTTGACTTACACCGTCATCTAGCTCAACTTTAATACTATGAAAGGCATCCTTATTCCCTATATAAGCAGCCAAAGTTTGACTACTTTTTTTTGCTAAAGTAGCATCTTCTTCCGTAGGTACTCCAATCCTGCTAGTTTGATATGTACTGAGTGTCATAGATATCAGCCTCGTCTAATATCGAATTGCACTCCATTTATCTATTCCTTATGAAAAATATGGATTGCAATTACCATTCACTACATACTAACTCTGATTCAAAATAAACGCAACCAACGAAATGAGCGAAATGAGCGAAATAAAAGTCCGGTTATTTTTTCCTGACTCCTGACTCCTAACTCCATAATTTTGCATATCCTTTACTGGGTGAGAGATAGATATTTATAAATCAAGTGCAGTTGTCGGTCAAAAACTCTAAATTCCAGTAAACACTTATGAAACGCATTAAATCTAGCATTTGCCTCACTACTTTTATCACCACCTTTATTTTATCCAGTGTGGATATATTTCCTATCCCACCTCAAGCAATTGCACAAACTCAAGAAAATGGTGATTTATTTTACCTATATAAAGGACAACGTATACTATTAAATCAAAGACAGGATGCGATCGCTGTTTCTTTTAAACAACTCGGTAGAACCCGTAGTCTGTCCGCTCCTCCTTTATACCTGCAACTGCAACAAGATTTACAAAGTGGGATTCGTAGCACTACACCACCCCAGGTAACACCTTTAGGTGAAAATTACGCTCTGGTAAATTTGCCTAAAGACATCCAAAATGCTGAAGCTATTTTACAGCAACGCATTCAACAACAGCCTTATGTACAAACTACTTTACCAGTTCTGACCCGCAACGAACATCAAGAAATCATTGTTGTACCTAACGAAATTATCCTCAGCTTTCAATCGCAACTTTCCCAAAGTCAGAGACAAGCAATTTTACAACAAAACAATCTGGAAATTGTCCGTCCCCTACGTTTTAACCGCGATCGCTATCTCGTAAAATCCACAAGTGCCTCTGGTACAAAAATTCTCAGTGTATCTAATCAACTTAATAGCGTTAAAGGAGTAACATCTGCTACGCCTAATTTTATCCAATCTTTGACGAACCACAATCTAGAAACTGCTACCAAACAAATCACAAATATGCAGAAAACTGGAGATTGGTTACAGACAACAAAACCAGAAAATACCAATCGAACCAACCCATCTCAAAACAGTTCTCAATCTAGAAGTATTGCTGCAAGAAGTACACCAAAAAGTAATTTATTAGGATTAGCTTGGCATTTAGATAGTAGACCTTTACAACAATGTTTACAAGAAAAAATATCAAGTTGGAAGTCCCTACAAACTTGTTTACAAAAACCCATAAATGTCCGTAAAAAATCAGCCGTAACTCGTACAGATGTCCGGGTGACAGATGCTTGGAAACGCAGTAACGGGGGACGTGGTGTAGTTGTGGCAGTTTTAGATAGTTTGATTCAGTGGGATCATCCTGATTTGATCAATAATATTTACACCGTCAAAGCTGCTGATAAATGTCCCGGAGAAGTTCACGGTTGGGATTTTTCCTCTAACAGTAACAGTTTAGATCCTTGTGAAAACGGTGATGGTGATACTCGAATTAGTCCCACAGAATTAGCCATTTTAGGGTCTATATTTCAGGATACATTTCAACTATCTGATGCTAAATTAGTGCAGCAATATTCTAGAGAAGCACTGCAAATAAAACGTCAAAAACCTGATTATTCATTAGAACAAATTGCTACCGTTCTGCGTTATGTTTTTCGCAATCAAGTCGGTGGAGAATTTCATGGTACTTATGTCAGTGGTGCGATCGCTGCCAAACCCCAAAATGGCGAAGGAGTATTAGGAGTAGCACCCAACGCGCAGATTTTACCAATCCGGTTATTTGGGTTAAATGGTAGTTATAGTCCTGCTGCTTACATTGAAGCTATTGGTTATGCAGCAGACAGGGGTGCAGATATCATTAATCTCAGCTTAGGTAGTAGCTTACCAAGTCCAGGAGAAGAAGAGGCGATCGCAGATGTTCTCAAAGCGAACCCGAAATTAGTCATTGTCGCTGCTGCTGGTAATGAAAACAGGAACAGAGTCACATTTCCTGCTGCTTATCCAGGGGTTATATCCGTTGGTGCAACCAATATTAAAGGTAATCGTGCATCCTACAGTAATTATGGTCGAGGATTAGATTTAGTTGCACCAGGAGGGGACTTAAATACACCGGGATTATTAGGTGGCATTCCCACCACAGGAGGAACGTCTTTAAATGCCTTTTGGCAAGGTGTACCTGATCCTAGCAGTCGTTGGTCTGCTGTAGTTGATGGCAAAGGTAAATATTGGTGGGTAGAAGGAACATCTTTTGCTTCACCAACTGTAGCGGGAGTTGTGGCTTTAATGAAGGGGGAAAATAAAGCAATCAGTAGAGAAAGATTGGTGAGTATTTTGGAATCTACAGCTAGTTATCAAGGACTGACTATTTCTCCACAAGATGCCGAACTTTATCGTTTACAACGCAGTGAGGGAGAAATTTCCGCATCTGTGAAAGAACAGCAATATTTCTTTGGTAAAGGACTTGTAAATGCTGATGCAGCAGTGCAAGCTGTTAAGAGGAGAAGGTGATTGGTGATTGGTGATTGGTGATTGGTGATTGGTGATGGGTGATGGGTGATGGGTGATGGGTGATGGGTGATGGGTGATGGGTGATTGGTGATTGGTGATTGGTGATGGGTGATGGGTGATTGGTGATTGGTGATTGGTGATGGGTGATTTTTTCCTATTACTTATTACTTTTTTTCAAGGTAGTTCAAAAATAAAATCTACTCTATCTCAGTTAAAAGGGATTTTTATGAAACTTAATCTGGTCGCATTTATGATATTACTGGGAGTACAAATTCTCCTAATCAAAGGAATTTCAATCATATCTCCCACTGAGAAAAAATCTGAAAATCAAGCAACTTCTCAAACAACTTCCATAGGAACAGAAAAAAAACCTGAACCTCCAGCACCTAAAGTAGAACATAAACCCTTACTAACTACTCTTACAGGTCATGCGTTAACAGTAACTTCTGCGGCAATAACGGCAGATCATAATACTCTAATTAGTGGTAGTAAAGATAATACTATCAAACTTTGGAATCCAGAAAGTGGTGAATTAAAACGCACACTTACTGGTCATACAGGAGTTGTAAATTATCTCAATGTTACCCCTGATGGAAAGTATATCGTGAGTGCTGACTCTTACAATGTCAGAATTTGGAATCTGCTATCTGGTGCATTAATACGTCAATTCAATAACTCAGAAAAAATTGGTTTTATTAAAACAACTCAAGATGGAAAAACTTTAGTAATTGATGGTGGCACTCAAATCATTAAAAGCACCAAAACTACCGATAGCAATGGCTATAAATATTCTTCTGAAGTAGAAATCAAAAAATATCTCATTAGGGTTCTCAATTTAAACACAGGTGTACTAAGAAATAATCTTGTCCATAACCAACCACTGACTCATGTGGCAATAAGCTCTAGTGGTAACATTTTAGTAAGTGGGGATAAAACCGGAAACTTAAATATCTGGAACTTACAAAATGGGAGATTAGAAAAAACACTAACAGGACATAATAGCGCCATAAATTCTATTGCTATCAGTCCCGATGAAAAGACTATTGTTAGCACTGAGGAAGATGGACAAATTAAAATTTGGGATTTGAGTTCTGGCAAACTCAAAAGTACCTTTACTGGACATGATAGATCATATAAAGATCGTGTTATTGTCCTCATAACTAATAATACTCTTATTAGTTGGCTTCAAATATATTATAATGATGGAGGTGATGTCAAAATTTGGGATTTACAAACTGGTAACTTCAAATATACTCTGAATGGCACTAATTTCAATTTTCTTAAAGTTAGTGCAGATGCTAAACATCTGATTACTTATCGTGAAAATGGTATCAACAAATGGGAATTAGCTACAGGTGAGTTGAAAAATAATGTGAAAATAGCAGGAGATATCCTTGCTATTAGTCCTGATAATAAGATTGTAGTAACTTCTGAAGGGGTGAATAATATTAATCTTTGGAAAATGCCCTTTATAAATGGTACAAATCAGTAGATACAAATTCAACAATAGCCACAAAAATACATTTCACAAAACCAGCATAGATATTATGAACAGCAAACCAGATTTCTCAGAACAAGGTTATAAAGTTATCAACCAATTAGGACATAACCAACAAGGAGGAAGAATTACTTGGTTAGCCTTATCTATTGCCACAAATCAACAAGTAGTTATCAAGCAATATTCTTTTGCTCAAATAGATTCCAATTGGTCAGGATTTAAAGCTCACCAGCGAGAAATAGACATACTCAAAGGACTCAATCACCCCAAGATTCCTAAATATTTGGGAGCTTTCCCTACAGTCAATGGCTTTTGCTTAGTTCAGGAATATATTCCTGCTGATTCTTTAGCTGTTTCTCGCAGTTTTGAACCAGAAAACATCAAACAAATTGCCATTCAATTATTAGAGATTTTGGCATATCTACAAAGTCTTATTCCTGTTATCATTCATCGGGATATTAAACCCGAAAATATTTTAGTGGACACAGAATTAAATGTTTACCTAATTGATTTTGGTTTTGCTCGTATTGGCAGTCAAGAAGTATCAAATAGTAGTGTTTTTGTGGGTACACCTGGTTTTATTGCCCCAGAACAGTTATTAAAGCCTACAACAGCTACAGATTTGTATGCCTTGGGAATAACATTAATTTGCTTACTCACAGGAACTAAATCAACAGAAATTGAAAATTTAATAGATGAAGATGACCCCTCGCAAATTCGATTTCGACATTTATTACCTAATGTTAGTCTGCGATTTTTGGACTGGTTGGAAATGATGGTACAACCCCGACTCAAAGAGCGTTTTACAGATGCAAAACAAGCCCTTAATGCTTTGATACCTCTTGATGTTACCCGCAGTCCACAAGTTGAGATTAGCCAGCAGATTCAGGATTTTGTCGCCACACGCTTAGGTGAAAAAATTCGCCAATCTATTACTATTAAAAATGTGATGCCAGACACTTTATTAAAAGGTCGTTGGGAAGTTGCTCCCCATCCCCATGACCCATCCCATACACGAAAATATCACCCTTGGATTAGCATCACACCAACTAAATTTCATGGTAATTATACAAGGTGTGAGATTCAAGTTGATACCAGCCTTTTGATGGCGGACAAATTGTATAAACGCCAGTTATTTTTACATACAAATGCCTACCCTGCAACTCATGTTGTAAATGTAAAAGTCCAGACATCTCCTATGCCAATTGAAAGAAGAGAATCAAAATCTTCTGCGAGTTTAATTTGGGCGTTTTTAACTGGAGAGATAGCTACATTTACAGTTTTAGCAGTTATACCTTGGATTATTGCACTTTTAGCAGATAATAAAATCGTTTTCTGGAATATGCCTACTATTAAAGACAGTATGGAAGGTGCTGCGATCTTTGGCACAGTAGGCGCAATATTGGGTGCCGTAGGAAGTGTTTTAATTTATGCAATTCGTCTAATTTACGACTCTTTTAAAGAAAACGAACAAATGTCATTATATAACTATTGGAACAATACGTACGAAACTATAGTTGTTGGAATGATAATTGTTGGTGCATTGGGAGTTATTATTGGCAGTATTGTGGGAACAATTTTTGATTCATCTAGACCTAGTGATTTAGTGGGTATTATCTTTAATGTGATACTTGGAATTTTAATGGGAGGCTTTTATGTTTGTTTCCTGGGAGGAATTGCTGGCGGAATAATTGGGTTTGTAACCAGTTTTTTGATGTGGATTATTTTGAGTATTGTCAATGATTTTTTATCATTACTCGCAGCAGTATTAGGAGTTAGTGTAGGTCTTGGTTTTGTCTGGGGCTTTTTCAATGTATCTACTATCTTGGCATTAGGAATTACAGGCATACCATTTTTGTATATGCTGCTTTATGCACCTATTCAGCATCAAAAATTAATTACTAAATACCGTCATTCTGAGAAAAATCTGATCAAGCCGTAGTTAATGAATAAACTGTACAAGCAGTGAAAAAAGGACGTTAAAAAATTGGTGATTGGTAATTGGTGATTGATTATTAGCGGGCAAGACTTGTACTGAGCGCAGTCACAGTATGCCCGCACCACAAATAATATTTGGATATTTTTTTATTTGGAAGTTCCTAATTAACCGGATATCATCCACAAGTATGGATTAAACGTATTAAGATATACTTAATGACATCTATTATCAAATTATAGTAGCTGTATTTATTTTTACAGGCTTAACCAAAATCTCCCCAGTCAGAAATCTGACAATGATTTGATTTTGCATATCCTCCAGTAAATGAGAGATATATGTTTTCAAGGTATCGGCTCCATTCTCTTTACTCTCTCAGGAATTGGGATAAAATCCATGTTTCATCGCCAAATTCGTTTAATTGCATTGATCACATTTATTCTGACGGTTTTACAACCTGCGGTTAATTTGCCTGTGTTATTCCAGGTATCACAGGTATTAGCACAAACACCAGCAGCGCGGAGAGCAGAAGCAGATAGACTATTACAGCAAGGTATTGAACAGTATCAAACAAGTCAATTTACAGCAGCATTACAGTCTTGGCAACAAGCATTGATCATTTATCGGCAAATCAAAGACCGTTTAGGTGAGGGTCAATCTCTAGGTAATCTGGGAGTTGCTTACTATGCACTAGGAGATTACACCAAAGCCATTGAATACCACACCTCTAGTTTAGCCATTGCCCGTGAAATCAAAGACCGTAAAGGTGAGGGTGCTTTTCTAGGTAATCTAGGAAATGCTTACTACTCTCTAGGAGAATACAGCAAAGCCATTGAATACCACACCTCCCGTTTAGCTATTGCCCGTGAAATCAAAGACCGTTTAGGTGAGGGTCAATCTCTAGGTAATCTGGGAAATGCTTACCATGCACTGGGAGATTACACCAAAGCCATTGAATACCACACCTCCAGTTTAGCTATTGCCCGTGAAATCAAAGACCGTTTAGGTGAGGGTCAATCTCTAGGTAATCTGGGAAATGCTTACAATGCACTGGGAGATTACACCAAAGCCATTGAATACCACACCTCCCGTTTAGCCATTGCCCGTGAAATCAAAGACCGTAGGGGTGAGGGTCAATCTCTAAATAATCTGGGACTTGCTTACTATGCACTGGGAGAATACAGCAAAGCCATTGAATACCACACCTCCAGTTTAGCCATTGCCCGTGAAATCAAAGACCGTTTAGGTGAGGGTCAATCTCTAGGTAATCTGGGAATTGCTTACTATGCACTGGGAGAATACACCAAAGCGATTGAATACCTCTCCTCCCGTTTAGCCATTGCCCGTGAAATTAAAGACCGTTTAGGTGAGGGTCAATCTCTAGGTAATCTGGGAGTTGCTTACAATGCACTGGGAGATTACACCAAAGCCATTGAATACCTCTCCTCTAGTTTAGCCATTGCCCGTGAAATCAAAGACCGTAATGGTGAGGGTGCTGCTTTAGGTAATCTGGGAATTGCTTACTATGCACTGGGAGATTACACCAAAGCCATTGAATACCATACCTCCAGTTTAGCCATTGCCAGTGAAATCAAAGACATTGCAGGGGAAGGAAGAAGTTTAAATAATCTAGGTGCAACTTTCTATAAATCTGGCAACCTCCCACAAGCAGAAACAACTCTCTTTACTACCATTGAAGTATGGGAATCTATCAGAGGAAAATTAGGTGACAATGATAGCTACAAAGTCTCTATTTTTGAAGAACAAGCTCGCACTTACCGCGCATTACAACAAGTCCTCATTACTCAAAATAAAACTCATGAAGCTTTAGAAATTTCTGAAAGAGGACGTGCTAGGGCTTTTGTGGAGTTATTGACTTCACGCTTATCTAACACAAATACCAGTCAAACCTCACAACCTACTGTTGATAAACCCACTATTTCCTTATTACAAAAAATCGCCAAACAACAAAATGCTACACTGGTTCAATATTCCATTATTCCTGATGATTTGAAAATTGATGGTAAACAACAAACCAAAGAATCAGAACTTTATATCTGGGTGATTAAACCCACAGGTGAAATTACTTTTCGTAAATCTGATTTAAAACCCCTGTGGCAAAAAGAAAATACCACTCTAGCAAAACTCGTTGATAATAGTCGTGAATCTATTGGTGTGAAAAGGAGAGGGGGTATTGTAGCTAGTCTAGATCCTAATGCTGCCCCAGTCAAAGGAAGATTTCAAAGACTCCATGAATTACTAATTACACCTATTGCGGATCTTTTACCCAAAAAGGAAACTGAAAGAGTTGTTTTCATTCCTCAAAGTCAATTATTCCTTGTTCCTTTCCCCGCACTGCAAGATGAAAAAGGTAAATATTTAATTGAAAAACATACTATTCTGACTGCACCATCTATTCAGGTTTTAGATTTAACCCACAAGCGAAAAAACGCCCTTAAAAAATCAGGAGTTGGTAGGGAAATATTAGTAGTTGGTAATCCTACTATGCCAAAAAATCCTATCACCAATGAACAAGAATCACCTCTCCCTGGTGCAGAAATAGAAGCGGTAAAAATTGCCGAATTGTTGAAAACTCAAGCAATTACAGGTAATAAAGCTACTAAAACAGCTATTGTCCAAAAAATGCCCAAAGCCAGAATTATTCATTTTGCCACTCATGGCTTTATTGATGATTTTAAAGGATTTGGTGTACCAGGTGCGATCGCTTTTGCTCCCAGTGGTGAAGATAATGGTTTTTTAACATCAGGGGAAATTCTGGATTTAAAACTTAATGCTGAACTGATAGTTCTTAGTGCTTGTGATACAGGACAAGGAGATATTACTGGTGATGGTGTGGTTGGTTTATCCCGTTCTTTAATTAGTGCTGGTATTCCCAGTATTGTAGTTTCTTTATGGTCAGTTGGTGATGATTCTACATCGTTTTTGATGACGGAGTTTTATAAAAATATGGCACAAAAACTTGATAAAGGTACGGCATTAAGACAAGCGATGTTAACAACAATGAAACATAAAAATTATCAAAGTCCTTATCATTGGGCTGCTTTTACTTTAATTGGTGAGGTTGAATAAATGGTGATGGGTGATTGGTGATTGGTGATTGGTGATTGGTGATTGGGGATGGGTGATGGGTGATAGGGTGAAATTATCCTTAATCTCCTGACTCTTGTACGGGTTTAGCACTGATCATAAGTGTCAACTTAACGTAAAACCCATAGCCCGACTGGGAATGAATTCCCAGTCTAATAGCAAAAGTCATCTAAAGATGACTAATAAGCTGATAAACCTTTAATTTGCATAATTATTACAGGCAGGATGCCTGTCAATACTGTTCGGTTAAGGATTTTTGTAGGTTGGGTTAAGCGATAGCGCAACCCAACAAACCCTCAGATAATGTTGGGTTTCGTTCCATTGCTATGGCTTCTGCGTCGCCACGCAAGCTATCGCAACGCTAACGCGAACAACCCAACCTACAGAATTTTATTTTTTGGGCTTAACCGAAAAGTATTGGGATGCCTGTTCCACAAGAGTTTTAGTTGTCAGGAATATGCAAGTTAAATGTCCAACAGCTTAATTGTCTAAATCTTTAGTTTACTTTAGTAAACTTTGATTATTAGCCATGAAATTCATTTCATGGCGGGCTTGGAAGCTAAACAAATAAACCACTTTTAGCTTAAATTGACACCAATGATCACTGCTAAACCCGTACAGGAGTCAGGAGATTAAGGATAATTTCACCCAATCACCAATTACCCATCACCAATTACCCATCACCCATCACCCATCACCAATTACATACAATAAATAACGAGGAATAAATCATGTTAAATATCAAACGCCGTCATTTTCTACAACTAGCTGGTTCTACCTTAGCAACAGTTGGTATTAGCCAATTAGATATAATGCACCAGGGCGATCGCTATGCTCAAGTTCTCGCTCAAAATACACCCCGCAAACTAGCTTTACTGGTGGGAATTAATCAATATTCTGGGATAATTCCACCTTTAAAAGGTTGTGTAACTGATGTCAAATTACAACAAGAGTTATTAATTCACCGCTTTGGTTTTAACCCTCAAGATATCGTCACATTGACAGATCAACAAGCTACTCGTCAAGGTATCCTGACAGCTTTTGAAGAACATTTGATTAACCAAGCACAACCCGGAGATGTGGTAGTATTTCACTTTTCTGGACATGGTTCAAGAGTTATAGATCCAGATCGAGATCAACCAGATGGACTCAATAGCACTTTAGTTCCTATAGATAGCAAACTACCAGAAGCATATCGAATTACTGGTGGTGTGGTATCAGATATTATGGGACGCACTTTATTTTTACTTATGTCTGCCTTGAAAACAGAAAATGTGACTGTAGTATTAGATTCTTGTCATTCTGGTGGTGGGACAAGGGGAAATTTGCGGGTGCGATCGCGTTCTGGTGGTGAAGGGCTTAAACCTAGTTCAGTAGAACTTAATTATCAGAAACAATGGTTAGGACGTTTGAATCTATCACCAGAAAAGTTTATTGAACTTAGCAAAAAATCAGTAGCTAAGGGAGTTGTTATTGCTAGTGCCAAACGGGATCAATGGGCTGCTGATATGAATTTTAGTGACTTCCATGCAGGTGCTTTTACTTATGCTTTAACCCAGTATTTATGGCAACAAACCAATAATCAATCTATCAATAATGCGATCGTCAATGTTGGTCGAAGTACAGCAGCTTTGGCTTATCAGCAAGGAAACTATCAAAATCCACAAGTAGAATCGAATCTGACCCAAGAAAACACCAACACACCCATTTATTTTACACCCCAACAAGCAATCTCAGCCGAAGCTGTAATCACTAAGGTCGAAAACAACCAAGTACAATTATGGTTAGGTGGACTAGATTCACAAACTCTAGAAGCATTTAAAAAAGGCGCTATTTTTACGGCTTTAGATAGTCAAGGTAGTCAACGAGGATTAGTCAAACTAGAGTCACGACAAGGACTGATCGGCCAAGGTAAACTACTTCCCACAAAGCAAAATTTACAGCTACAACCAGGAACATTATTACAAGAACGTATCCGTAGCATTCCCAACAATCTAACTTTAAAAATTGGTATTGATCAATCTTTTGATAATAACACTACCCAGCAAGCAATCAAATTTCTGCAAGCAGTTAATCGTATTGAACCTAAGCGATTAGGCATTTCTGAAGTACAGTACATTTTTGGGCGTATGACTCAAGCCAAGTATGCAGAATTACAAGAATTACAAAAAAATAGAATCAAAAATCTTCCCCAAGTAGGTAGTTTAGGCTTATTTTTACCCAGCCAAGATGCGATTCTCCCTGCTTCTTTTGGTGAAACTACAGAAACTATCCAAGAAGCAATAACCAGATTAAAACCGAAATTTAAATCCCTGCTGGCAGCACGAATTATTAAGCAGGTTTTAGGGAATACAAATTCATCACGGCTAAATGTGACTGTTTCCATGAATATTGCTAATAGCCAAAAAATCATTGCTGAAACTTTTGCTATTCGTGGTGTTAAGAAAGTTCCCGTAGATTCAAACCCAACCGTACCAGTATCACCTGTCAAGTTTTCTGAGTTAGGGATACCTCAATTAACCGTAGGAACACAAATTGCTTTCCAAATAGAAAATAATGAATCTAGTCATCTCTACGTGAGTATTTTAGTGATTGATGCTGAAGGAACAATGACGATTATTTATCCTAATGATTGGTCAGCTTCAGAAACAGCAGCATTGATCAAGCCAAAACAAAAATTAGTAATTCCTCAAGCTGGTCGTGATGGCTTTAAACTTACCATTGGTGAACCCTTGGGCGTTGCCGAAGCACTTGTTATTGCTAGTACCACACCTTTACGAACTTCCCTAAGAGTATTACAAAAAATTGCTAAACGCAGGGGTCTAGAAAATCGTAGAAGTCCGATGAATGTTAATGATGATCTGTTAGAAGTGACAGATAATTTGCTCAATGATTTAGATGCAGGTACTCGTAACAGTGCTGACTGGGCGACAACCGAACTCCCAGATAATGTTCGTGGTATTGATACGAAAAAACTGGCAGCAATGGCGATCGCCTTTGAAGTTTTAAGGGGTTGAAAAAGGAAAAATCGCTCCCATCGAACTCTTGAAACTGTTCCCTGTCTCCACTACAAGACTTTTTCAGCAACCCCTAAGTAAGTCGGCATGAAAAAAACAAGTTATGTAACAAAATGTAAAATGCCTAAAAACCTCATCCCTCCCGCCTTACCACAACGATAAATTTCAACGCCTACCTACTTAACCAATTACCCATTATCAATTATCAATTATCAATTATCAATTATCATGTTCTTCCCGCTAAATTAGCAACCACCGCTGCTAATTCTCCAGCATTTACTGGTTTAGGAATATGTAATTGAAAACCTGCTAATAAAGCTTGGGTGCGGTCTTCTGATCTAGCATAAGCTGTTAATGCCACTGCGGGAATTTTTCCGCCTTCATTAATAGGAAGACTTCTGACTTTACGAATTAATGTATAGCCATCTTCTCCTGGCATTCCAATATCACTAATTAATATATCTGGATGGAATTGTGATAAAGCTGTCATTGCTTCTTGAGTAGAGGCAACAGCAGTCACTTGAGCGCCATATTGTCCTAAAATTGTAGTTAGTAAATTCCTTGTATCTGCTTCATCGTCCACTACCAAAACTCGCACATTTTCCAAGATTGATAATTGGTAATTCACAGATTCGCTATTTGTGAGAAATGGTTGTGATTTGGGTGTATCCTCTTCATTAATAACGGCTTTCATTGGTAAATTGACGATGAAAGTTGCACCTTTTTCTAGTCCTGGACTGGTAGCGAAAACTGTACCTCCGTGCATTTCTGCTAAATGCCGGACTATAGCTAATCCTAATCCTAACCCACCATGCGATCGCGTGGTTGAACTATCAGCTTGACAAAAACGCTCAAATACATAAGGTAAAAATTCGGGAGCAATTCCCGCACCAGTATCACTAACTTGAATTTGCACACGGGACTTAATGCGCTGTATTTTTACCTGGACTATTCCCTCCTTGGGTGTAAATTTTACAGCATTGGAAAGCAAATTCCAAACTATTTGTTGCAAGCGGTTAGCATCACCTATCACTACTCCCACTGCTGGATCAAATTCCGACTCAATGCAAATATGTTTAGCATCCGCAGCAGGACGCACTGTGTCTATTGCTGCTTCTACTACTGGCACAAGTTCCACTTGACGCATATTTAAACGCAGTTTACCACGAATAATCCGAGAAACATCTAATACATCTTCAATTAACTGAGCTAAAGACCGACTATTGCGATCAATTGTTTCCAATGCTTTAGCAGTGGTAGCTTCATCAAATTTACGCCTTCTGAGCAACTGTGTCCACCCTAACATGGCATTGAGGGGAGTGCGGAGTTCGTGGGATAGTGTGGCTAAAAATTCATCTTTGATGCGGTTAGCTGTTTCTGCTTCAGTCCTTGCTGCTTTTTCTCGTTTGAGCAATTGTTCCCTTTCTTGTTCTGCTTGCTTGCGTTCTGTAATGTCAATCATGAACCCATGCAACTGCTTTAGTCCATCCTTACCCCGCACCACATTCACAATGTCATATAACCAAACCACTCTGCCATCTGCGGCTAACATTCTATATTCAAATTCGTAATTTTCCTCGGTTTGTGAACTCATCAAGCAATAGTTAACTGCCCACTGTTTGTCATCAGGATAGATGTGTTCTTCCCAAAACTTATCACTGTAACAATCAGTTAATGGATAACCGAGTATTTCTTCTGTTTGCGGACCAATGTATGTAAAATTCCCAGTTTTAGGATCTGCTTCCCAAGGAATGACGCGCACTTTTTCTGTTAATTTGCGGAATTTTTCTTCGCTTTGTTTGAGAGCATTTTCAGCTTGCTTTTGTTCTGTAATATCTCTAATTAAAGCAACAAATCCTTCTACTTTTCCTTGATTATTGAATTGGGGAACGTAAGTCACGCTTGTATTATGTTCTGTACCATCTGGATGCAAGAGTTTATTTTCGTAGGTGACTTGCTTTCCAGATAATACTGTTTCTACATAGGAATAAATTTTTTCATAAACCGAATCTCCTAAAATTTCTTTTAGGTGTTTGCCATCCATTTGAGATGTAGGTATACCAAACCATTCTTCATATCTTTTATTATTAAAGCGATAACGCTGTTGAGCATCTACATAGGAAATCTGTACTGGTAAAGAATCAGTGATCAAGCGCAGTTGTTCTTCCTGTTTTCTCAGGGAATCTTCTGCTTTTTTGCGTTCACTCACATCAACAACAAAACCAATTACTTGATCTGAATTATCTTCTAATAAAGCTAAACCCAGTAAAACACTCACCCGACTGCCATCTTTGCGGATGTATTGTTTCTCAAAAGGTTGACAAACTCTTTGGTTTCTCAGTTCCAGTATTGAGCGATCGCTTTTTTCCAGATATTCTGGAGGTGTCATTTTTCGGCAGTTTATTCTTCCTGCTAGTAGTTCTTCTCGTGTATAACCCACCATGTTTAAAAAGGCATCATTCGCTTCTAAAATTCCGCCTTTTATATCACTTATAATTACTCCAATAATGTTGGCATCTTTCAACCTCCGAAATCTCGCTTCACTCGCTGCTAGGTGTTTAAAACTTATTTCTAACTTCTGTTTAGAAGTACGTAATTCTGAATTGAGCCAACTGATAAACATTGTCACCAGCGTAAACAATCCTAACTTAATTATACTGTCTGGATTCTCAACAGAAAATGAAAATTGGGGATCGATAAAAAAGTAACTCACAGTTATGACAGACAAAACAGTAGCTAATAATCCAGGCTTAATGCCACCATACCAGGTACTAACTGCTATAGCCGCAAAAAATATCAGAAAGATAGAGCGATCTAAAAATGGCTGCAACAGGAATGTTAGTACCAAGGCGATACCAACACATAAAATGGACACAGAATAGTTTGATAGAAGAGAAATTTTTCCTTTCAATTTAGCATCTCCTCTGGTGCTGCAAGCTACTTGCAGTCATGAAATTTGTGAGCGACAGGAATATAGCTCCAGACCTATTATGCAACAGGGCAATACAAAGCTTACATTTCTGGAATAGGAATCTACCTAAAGTAGTAAAAATCAATGCAAACAAACCTTTTCTAGTATAGTATACTTTCTCTGATTGAAATTATATTGTTAGCGGTGCTGATAGCAACAGAAATTATTGATTATTAAATTTTGCTCCCAGACGGATACGAAATGATTGATTTTGTTCTTCGTTAAACTTAGCTACAGCCTGTTGCATATCTAAAGCCATATTTGCTAGGGACATAGCATGATCACTGTGATGATTAGGTAATCTAGCAACTGTCATGTAAGCATCACCAATAGTTTTGATTTTCTCGACTCCATGCAGTTCGGCTAATTCATCAAATAAGCAGAATATTTAGTTAATAAATAAATGCTATTTTCTACATAAAAATATAAAGTATGCTTAAATTTATTCAGCAAGCCCTACATAGGGTTTGCTGAAAAAGTCTTTCCTTGAAGATTAAGGATTTCCAGGAGTCAGGAGTTCAAGGATATCAAGGAGTTTTTTGTATTTGGAAACGAGGTAAAAACCAACAAAGTGCAAGGTTTTCCTACTCATAGTTTCCAAAACCTTGCACCTATTTTCTTTGTGATCACCCTCAAACTCTTTATTCATCGTGGTTTTCAGTTTATTCAGCAAGCCCTACTTAAAGAAAAAATCGTTACTATCCAACTCTTGAAACTGTCACCGTGGCGTAGCAGACATGGTATTATGCACTTTTTGGGTTATGAGTAATTAAAGATAAATGAGTTGGGAGAAAGCCTAACATGGGTCGCAACCCCACTTTAACTTTTGATCGTGGTACGTTAATTTTACATCCTCCTCCACGCTGCAAAGCTTGGATAGATTTTGCTACCTGGGATGATAGAATTGAAAAATTCCGCATTCCCGCGATTAGATACCGTTGTTTAGTCGAATCACTGCAAGCAGAAGATACTTTTTTTATTGATGAGGCCAAGGAATTTTCTCCTTTGGAGTTGGTTCCTAGTTTAGAAATGACTCCCTATCCCCACCAAAATGAGGCTTTAGCGGCTTGGAAGTTGGCGGGAAGACAGGGTGTGGTGGTGCTACCCACTGCGGCGGGTAAGACTTATTTGGCACAAATGGCCATGCAAGCAACACCCCGCACCACTTTAATTGTTGTCCCAACTTTGGATTTAATGCACCAGTGGTATGCACACCTAAAAGCGGCTTTTCCTGATGCGGAGTTGGGTTTGTTGGGGGGTGGTTCACGGGATAGAACACCTATTTTAGTGGCAACTTATGATAGTGCGGCTATTCATGCGGAAAGTTTGGGTAATAAATATGCGCTGATTATTTTTGATGAATGTCATCATTTACCCACAGATTTTAATCGAGTGATTGCGGAATATGCGATCGCACCTTATCGTTTAGGACTTTCTGCTACACCAGAACGCACCGATGGCAAACACGCTGATTTAAATATTCTCATCGGTAGAGAAGTTTACCGTCAACGTGCTGAAGATTTAGCAGGTAAGGCTTTAGCAGAACATCAAATTATACAGATTAAAGTCAAATTATCCCAACTAGAAAGAGAAAAATATAATCAGTTAATTCAAACCCGCAATGATTTTTTAAAGCAATCTCGCATTTCTTTAGGCAGTTTACAAGGTTGGCAAACTTTTGTCCAAATGAGTGCGCGATCGCAAAATGGACGCAGAGCAATGTTAGCACATCGGCAAGCTAAAGAAATCGCTCTGGGGACTGATGGTAAGTTAAGAATTCTTGCTGATTTATTAGCTGAACATTATCCCTCAAGGGTGTTGATTTTTACGGCTGATAATGCTACGGTTTACCGCATTTCTCAAGAATTTTTAATCCCTGCTATTACTCATCAAACTCCTGTGAAAGAACGGCATGAAATTTTAACTAAGTTTAAGGAAGGTATTTATAATACTTTGGTTGCTTCTCATGTCTTAAATGAAGGGGTTGATGTTCCTGCTGCTTCTGTTGCTATTATTCTTTCTGGTACTGGTTCAGCGAGAGAATATACTCAGCGTTTAGGCAGGGTTTTACGTAAAGGTAATATGGAAAATAAACAGGCGATTTTATATGAAGTTGTGGCGGAAGATACGAGTGAGGAGGGTACTTCGGCGAGAAGGAGAGGTTTAAAAAGTATTGAACCACGAAGACACGAAGGACACGAAGAGAAGAGGGAAGAGAAGAGGGAAGAGAAGAATGAGAAGAAAGAAGATAATAAGAAGGATAGAAGGGGTAATTTAAGGGTTGTTTATGGGGGTGGTAAGGAAAGAGAAAATCAAAGGGATTTGCGGGCGGCTGAACAGTTGGAAATTAATTATTCTACTAATAAGAAAGATGTTGACAACGGAGTTATTGATTCATCGTCAAAACGGGGAGGAGATTATCCCGAAGAGACTGAAACTTGATAATAAACATTTGGGTTTAGCTAGTGATTTAATTCAGTTTTTTCAGAATGCTGTGGAGAAGTCTCAAGGGGTTCTTGAACGTCAATTGGCTGATTTTGAGGGTGATACTACTGATTATCGAATGAAGCGGGGTTTGGCTTATATTCTGAAAAGTAGTTTTTGCACTTTTGAGGTTGTTAGTCCTCTCGAACCTGCTATGTTAAGAGAACGGGTCTTTTCTCTGGCTGCAAAATCGGTCTCTAGTCGGGAAAATACAGGGGTAATTTTAACTAAAATTGCTGATGATTTAAGTCGGGAATTACAACGGGAAGTTTTACCTGTTCATGTTCATGAAGGTCTTTATGCTGATTTATCGGAAAATAAAATTTTAACTGCTTTTGATGCTCCTAAACCTGAAGATTTATTACATCGTTATAATTTGTCTCAGGTGCAAGGTGTGTTTTATAAAGCTACTCATTTGGTGTTAAATGCTCATCGCAATGTACCAGGAGAATATAAGTTATTGTTCCGTTATTTGAAGTTGTTTCAATTAATGGCTTATATTGAAGGTGATGCGGATCATGGTTTTACTATTAGTATTGATGGTCCTACCAGTTTATTTAGTCCTAGTACCCGTTATGGTTTGGCGATCGCTAAATTAATTCCTGCTTTACTTCATGTGACAAAATGGAGTTTATCAGCAACTTTACAAACACGAGATTTTTATACTAATGAATGGAAAACAGGTAGATTTACTTTAAATTCTGAATGTGGTTTAGTCTCTCACTATCCTCAAGGTAAGCCTTATGATAGTATGTTAGAACAATCTTTTGCTGATAAATGGGATAATTTAAAAAGTGGTTGGATTTTAGAACGAGAAGTTGATTTAATTCCTATTCCTGGTAGTGTGATGATTCCCGATTTTCGGCTGGTGCATCCTGATGGGAGAACTTTTTTATTAGAAATTGTCGGTTATTGGCGACCAGAATATTTACAAAAGAAATTTTCTCAGGTAAGGCGTGCAAATTGTGATAATTTAATATTAGCTATTTCTGAAAGATTGAATTTAGAAAAAGCAGGTGTAAAATTAGATAATGTTCCTGCTAGAATTGTTTGGTTTAAAGAAAAATTATTACCAAAAGCAGTTTTAGAGGTAATGGGTAATGAATAAGTAATATTCCTGTCACCCAGATCCCCGAATTTTGCTTTCAAGTCACAATTTATTGATAGGATAATCAAAGAAGTCGGGGATCAATACTTTTCGGTTAAGCTCAAAACATAGAAATCATGTAGGTTGGGTTGAGGAACGAAACCCAACTTTTGCAAGCGTTTGTTGGGTTTTACTTTGTTCAACCCAACCTACAAAAACTCTTAACCGAACAGTATTGAGTCGGGGATCTCATCAGTCTTAATTATTACTGCTCAAATTTCCATTAATTACCTGTTGAAACTCTTCTAAAGAATTGACGCTAATACTAGGTAAAAGTAAATTTTCTAGCACAGACATATCATCAATTTGATTGATAGATTTGATGAGATCATCCGGTAAATTATCAAAGCGATTTTGCAGAATTTTGAGAATATCTTGTTTGCGTGTTTCTTTCGATCCTATTTGCTGCCCAATTTGTTGACCTCTTTCTAGTGCCATTTCTTCTATCGGACTTAAAAAAGGCATATTGCGCTCCTTTTCGTATTGATTGAGTTTATTCTTAAATTCCAGTTCTAGTTGTGGTGGTAAGGCCATCATTTTATCCAGGAACTTACCTAAATTAATGATATCGAATTTAGTTAAGCCCCTTTCATATAAACCTCTGACTAAATTCCATTTCCATTGTTCTCTTTGGGTTAAATTGCTAGTAGTAGCTTTGGTTTTCAAATGTGCCATTACTACTGTAGCAAAGACATTATCACTCGCTGCTAATTCCTCCCACTGATAATCTAAAAGTTTTACGTTACTGAAAGTCATTTTAACTTGGCTTTCTCCAATGCCGTATTCATAAGAATTTGGTCGCCAAGTTTTACTCTCATCTCCTAGTATAGCTAAACTGATGACGGGTTTATGATATAAATCAAAGGCGCGATAGTTATAGATAAACATTCGCTGAGAAAATGCTTTATCATATTGGCTTTGTACTTCAATATGAATCAAAATCCAAATTTCTTGGTTATCTAGTAACCAAACCTTATATAATTTATCCGCATAGCGTTTTTCTGTTGCGGAAGATGCTGTAATCTGTTCTAATTCTTTATCGAGGGAGATGGGGGTTTTTTGCCAGTTAATTTGTTGATGAAGATAGGGGTAAAAGAAAAATACAAAAGATTCAAAGTATTGTGATATTGCTTCTTTCCATGTTTCGTCATAATTGGCGGTAGTTTCATTCATTCAAGCACCAGGGAAAAAACTATTAAAAAACTATTATGTACTAAATATTAGGATCTATACCATGAGAACGTAATATTTCTTCTAAACGTTGCGATCGCAATCTTTCAGATTCAGCTTTTTTCCTTTCAAATTCAGCCCTTTGTCTTTCAAATTCTGCCCTCTCTCTTTCCTGTTGCAGTAGTTCTTCTGCTGTTAAATATCTCTTTCGTTGTTCATCATACCAATATAACCATTCTCTGGTAATTCCTTGATATTTTCCTTCTTCTCTACCTATTCCTAAATTCAATTCTGATAACCATACTGCTTCACCTGGCAATAATTGATATTTGCCATTTTCTAATTTATAAACCTCTAACCTTTGTTTCCTTTTTCTTAATGGGTTATAAATCACATAATATAAAATTCCTAATTCTGCATATTCTTGTTTCTTTTGGGTATATTCTCCCCTTCTAGTTTGAGATACTACTTCTAACACCATGATTGGTAGTTTTTGTTCTTCCCATAACACATAGGATAAACGTAAATCTGAGTCAATAATTCTCGGTACACCAATACTCAGAAATCCATCTGGTACTATTGCTGGTTTATCTGGATCATAATATATTCCCATATCTACGCCAAAAAACCAATCCATTCTTTCTGACCAAATTAAGGCGAGTATGGTTTTTAGTAACCCTGGTATTAAGTCTTGTAATTCGTTATCCACTGGTGTATCGTCTGAATCTGGTAAATCTTCAGCAGAGGGTAAACATTGCCGAAGATCATATTTTAATAACATAACTTCTCAAACCAATCAATGTTTATTTTTTACAATATAACATATATAATACATCAAGAATCATTGAATGCAGATAAACACAGATACAGATGAATAATTAATTCAATGTCCAAAATATAAAATTTTCCTTAATTTTTAATTATATGTAACTTAGCAATACAAATCTATCTAGGGCATGATTTATAATTATCCCCAGTTAGAATATTTTTATGGAAAAAAGCAAACCCATGAAAACTAAAATTTCTGTCACTTTAACAATTATAGCGGCTGTTTTTGGTGTGAATAGCACCGTTTACGCACAATCAACTGAGCAAGTTAATCAAGAGAATTTTACTTTAAAAGGTGATTCTTTAGTTGATGTTAATGATCGTTGTGCAGAAAATGATTTTAGCAGATTTTTTAATCAACAAAATAATCAAGGTGCAGAAAATAATACTTCTGAAGAATTGCCATTGAGTGAATCAATCACAATTCCTGATGCTCCTATTTTTCTGCAACCAGCAAATCAAAATCTGAATGAAAATGATGGTTTACAGTTGCAGTTTGACTTGAGAGATAGTAATAGTAATTGATACTCCCTGACAAAAAACTAAAACTTCATAGAACCCCGCATATTCAGGACTAATTCTTAATTAGTTCTATGCCTAATTTGCTTCCTATTTCCATCACATTATTTGCAAGTTTCACTTGTGCGAATTTGCCTCAAGTAATTAAAAATCTCTTTTGCATTTTTTGTATTCAGAACTTCTAAAGGTATCTCGGTGATTTGGTTGCCACTGAGGTCCAGCAGGGTGAGATTGGTTAATTTGGCGATCGCCTCTGGTATCTCGGTGATTTGGTTGTTATAGAGGTTAAGCTCGGTGAGATTGGTTAATTTGGCGATCGCCTCTGGTATCTCGGTCAAATTTTTACCCGACAGGTCTAACTCTTCCCAACCCTCAGCCCCAGCGCGATCTATCAGTGCTAACAAATCATCCTGCGTCATAATTCCAAGGTCAAAAGAAAAGAAGATTGATGAAGATTATTTTATACTGAATCAGAGCAAAATTCTATATTGTCAGAATCAGGATATCCAGGATTAAAGGATGAACAGGATAAAGATAGAGATTTTATCTTCAATTACCAGAGAAAGCGAATTTATGCTAAAATATAGTCAAAATGTCTAAAATAGTCATCCTATGCAAACCTATACTCTGACAGATGCCCGAAATAAACACGGTGAAGTTTTTGATAAAGCTGCTATTGAACCCGTATTACTAACAAAACAATCACGTCCTAGTCATGTAATTATTTCCGCCGATAGCTACCAAAAATTAATTAATAGATTGCAAGAATTAGAAGATATGCAGTTAGTTCAAAATGCGGAAACTGCGCTGAGTCAATCAGAAATGGTGGGTACAGAGGCTTTTACATCAGCACTGGAGCATTTAGCTAATGGCGCGGCTTGATGGTTTAGCAACTGTTCTTGATTTCCTCAATGGGTTACAACCTAAAATAGCAGCGCAAATAGCAAAGAAGGTTTTGGCTTTGAATGTTGAACCTTTACCAAATGATAGTGAACAATTATCTGGTTATCAGGGTTTTTATCGAGTAGATAGTGGTGAATATCGAATTGTTTATAGATACTTTCCAGATCAAGATTTAGTGGAAGTAATTTTAGTCGGTAAGCGCAATGATGATGATGTTTATAAAAGATTAAAACGGTTATTAACGTAAGTTGCTAGTTAAGCACATTGTCAGAATCAGAATATCCAGGATTAAAGGATGAACAGGATGAAAACAGGTATTTTATCATCAATTACCTATTACCAATTATCCATTACCAGCCCTAACTAGATAACTAGCAACTTGAGTTAATAAAATTATTGTTGTTGTAACCACGCTTCTAAATCTGCCACAGTGGTAAAATCTAAAAGCACATCACATAAATCTTCAATTTGTACTAAAGATAACCCCTGTACCTGCGATAATAAATCATCAGGAATATTACCCAAACGCCGATTTAATAAACGTAAAGCGATAGATACAGCTTCTTCTTCTTTACCTTCTTCTTTCGCTTCCCGTATAGCTTTTGGTTCTTCTAAATCTAATCCTAACATGGTGATAATCTCCTTGCGACTTAGTTTAGTAAACTTGTAAACAATAATCGTCGTGATTAAATCTATTATCTCTGTTTCCGACTGTTTACGTGCCTCCGCTAACAAAAACTTTGCTGTTTCTATTGCTTCGGTGTCTTCTTGAATTGTCAGCAACATCAAACCTAAACCCAATGGTTGCTGCTGTACATCTCCCAACTCATCCAAATATACCCGACGAACCTGATCACCTGCTAATAAAGAGCGATGAATCTTTAAATTTGATGGTTCTAAACTCCGCGAACCAAAAATAATCACCCCATACCAATCATCATAACGAATAGAATGGCGATGGAGAAACAGCGATAATTCCGAAAAGAAGCGAAAATATAAATTTTCATCTTTCTGAAATTGTACCTCGGCAAAGAATACCACTTGAGAAACTGCATTAGCTGGAGGTAAAAACACCCCATCAATTCGGAAAGCTGTTTCTTTTACTTCCACCGATTCAAATACATAACTATCTGCTTCTGGTGGTGGTTCATCTACTAATTGAAACAATAAACTAGGAAATTGTTTGAACAATTTATAAAAAATAGAATCCCGTCGCATTATTAATGAAAATTTTTCTGTATTTACTCATTACCTCTACATAATAAAGGATCAAGGAGTGTTTTCCTGAACAACAGGAAAATTATATAGCGTTATGCAGTTAAATGAGATACAAACTGAAACTTAAAAATCATACAGGATAAGGCTTTTCCTCCTGCTTCCTGCCCTCTGATTAAATCTACGTTATTACTTAGGTAATCCCATTAGTAATCTATTAGCCGTTTTGCAGTAAAATTAATCCTTTGGAGAGAAGAGGTTTTTTTAATGACTCGTGTCATCATTGTGCGTCATGGTCAAAGTACCTACAACATCGAAAGACGTATCCAAGGGCGTACAGATGCGTCAACTTTAACGGAAAAAGGTCAAGACGATGCTAGGAAAACGGGTAAAGCTCTGAGTGGTATAGCATTTAAGGCTATCTACAGCAGTCCCCTGAACCGCGCTAAAACAACAGCAGAAATTATTTGCAGTGAGTTAGTTGAAAAGTCTGGGGAAATTCAAGTTTCCGAAAATTTACGAGAAGTAGACTTACCCGCATGGGCGGGAATGTTATCTATTGATGTCAAAGAAAAATTCCCTGATGATTATAGTATCTGGAAAAAACGCCCCCATGAATTGCGGATGATGATTAATGACGCAGACGGGATAAGAGAACATTTTCCGGTTTTAGCTTTATATGAACAAGCAAATTCGTTTTGGCAAGAAGTTTTATCCCGTCATCAAGGCGAAACAATTCTTATAGTTGGACATAATGGTATTAACCGAGCTTTAATTAGTACAGCTTTGGGTATTCCTCCTAGTGGTTATCACGGTTTACAACAGTCTAACTGTAACATTAGTGTGTTAAATTTTGCGGGTGGTTTGGGTGAACCTGTGCAGTTAGAATCAATGAATCAAACGCAACACTTGGGAGATACTTTACCGAGTTTACGCCCCAATCATCAAGGATTTAGGTTATTATTAGTCCGTCACGGTGAAACTGAATGGAATCGTCAAGGTAAGTTTCAAGGGCAAATTGATGTACCTTTGAATGATAATGGTAGATCCCAAGCTGCAAAAGCTGGGGAGTTTCTGCAAGATGTAGAGCTTGATTTTGCTTTTAGTAGCACTATGGCGCGTCCCAAGGAAACCGCAGAAATTATTCTTAAACACCATTCTCAGATTAATTTGCAGTTATTGGACAGTTTAAGAGAAATTAGTCACGGAACTTGGGAAGGTAAATTTGAAGCTGAGATAGAACAGGAATTTCCCGGAGAGTTGGAACGGTGGCGCACTGTTCCGGCTGAGGTGCAAATGCCAGAAGGGGAAAATTTACAACAGGTACATGAACGCAGTGTAGCGGCTTGGCAGTCAATATTAGCAACTGCTGAGAAAAATCAACTACAAACTGGTTTAGTAGTTGCCCACGATGCTACTAATAAAACCTTGCTTTGTCATATCCTGGGATTATCACTGGAAAATTTCTGGAATTTCCGTCAAGGCAATGGGGCAGTGAGTGTTATTGACTACCCTAGTGGTGTGAGTGGTTCACCTGTGCTACAGGCAATGAATATCACTGGACATTTAAGTGCGGGTGTGTTAGATAAGACAGCAGCAGGAGCATTGTAATTGCGCTAATAAGCTTATCTAGGGCGGGCAAGACTTGTACTGAGCGGTTAGTGAGCGCAGTCGAACTATGTCGAAGTATGCCCACCCCACATTATATTCTTCCCTAATCACCAACTACCAATTACCACTAGAACAGATATTTTAAGTATTAAAACAGATATGATAAATGAACTTCTACAACAAGTAAGGGTAATTGATCCGGTTTCGGAAACTGACCAAATAGCCGATGTATTAATTGTTAAGGGTGAAATTCAAGCGATCGCTCCCGAAATTTCTGAGTTTAGCGCCGATACTGTTATTAAAGATTGTCGGGGTTTGGTTGTCGGTACTGGGTTAGTTGATTTATATAGTCATTCCAGCGAACCTGGTTTTGAAGAAAGAGAAACTTTGGTTTCTTTTTTGCAAGCTGCTCAAGCTGGTGGTTTTACGAGGTTAACAGTATTACCAGATACAAATCCAGCTATTGATAATCCCGCTTTAGTGGTACAGTTACAGCAAAAAAGAGTAGAGAAAGGTTCACCCCATCTTCAGGTTTGGGGGGGAATGACTTTAGATGTAGCTGGTAAACAGTTAACAGAGTTTGCGGATTTAGTTACTGCTGGAGTTGTGGGTTTTACGGATGGGAAACCTTGGGAAAATTTGGGTATAGTCAGACGGGTTTTGGAATATCTGCAACCTTTTGGTAAAGTTGTGGCGTTTTCTCCCTGCGATCGCTCTTTATCTTTAAATGGGGCAATGCGTGAAGGTGCGGAGGCATTGCGTATCGGTTTACCCCCGATTCCTGCTAGTGCGGAAACCAGTGCGATCGCGGCTTTGTTGGAATTAGTTGCGGAAATTAGGACACCGGTACATATTATGCGGGTTTCCACGGCGCGGAGTGTGGAGTTAATTGCTACAGCCAAATTTCAAGGTTTACCAGTGACAGCTAGTACCACTTGGATGCACCTATTATTAAACACCGCAGATATTAAGAGTTATCATACCAGCTTGCATTTAGAACCGCCTTTAGGTAATTCTAGTGATGTGAAAGCTTTGCGTGCTGGTGTGCGTGGAGGTGTGATAGATGCGATCGCTATTGATCATGCAGCTTTCACTTATGAGGAGAAAGTACAAGCTTTTGCAGAATCACCACCGGGGGCAATTGGTTTAGAATTAGCATTACCATTATTGTGGTCAAATTTAGTGGAGACTGGAGAATTTACAGCTTTAGAATTATGGCGTGTTTTGAGTAATCAAGCAGCAGCTTGTTTACAACAAGAAATGAAAGCGATTAAACTTGGTGAAAAAGCAGAATTAACATTATTTGATCCTGAAAAAATCTGGACAGTTAATAGACAAAATCTTTGTTCACTTGCTGATAATACACCTTGGTTTGGCAAAGAAATTAAAGGTCGAGTTTTACAAACTTGGTGTTAATTTCATTTATCAGTTATTAGTTTTCATCAGTCATAATGATATTTACAGGACAGAATAATAATAATCAATAAATCTTCTTCAACTTTGTAAACTAACCTATGTTTATCTGTAATTCGTCGTGACCAATAACCTTGTAATTCATATTTTAGAGGTTCTGGTTTACCTATACCAGAAAATGGTTCTCTTTGGATATCTTTAATTAGTTCTAGGATTTTCTTAAAAACCTTTTTATCTTCCTTTCCCCATGCACCCAGTTGTTCAAAAGCTTCTGGTTCAAATGCTACTTTTGTCATATTCATCTAAATCAACATAAATTAAATTTCCTTGTTCAACATTTTCCATAGCTTTAAGCAAATGTTTTTTATTAGCTTCTGACTTGAGAAGATAAGTAGTTTCATCTTCTTCTATGGGTGGTTCTACTAAGATGATAACTTCTACTACTGTTCCTGCTGGTAATTCTGTGGTAGATATTTCAATTTTCCCATCTTTACCAACAATAGCCTTTTGTTTAATTCCAGTGAGCATAATGGTTAATTAATCTGATAAAGTCAGATGTATAAAGTCAGATGTAGTAATTTTATTGTAACTTGCTTTGAGGCAGTTTTGTAATGAATTAGGTAGTGGGAGTTTCATTATTATATTAATAGATGTCCTAAAAACGGTAAGCATTCAGCCGTCAGCTAACAGCAGTCAGCCATAAAGAAGAAATACATTAATAATAGGCTAGAAATTGATCTCATTAACTCAGTATCTCTCTGACTGAAAAATAGCTGATTACTGATAGCTGAATGCTGACGATTAGGTTAATTCTAACCAACCTTGATAACCGGTGACAATGCGATCGCCATCTTTGAGAATATGAACTTCTATTTGATCACTCGCCCAACTAATTTGATCTTTAAATTCTGGGTTAAAAACATGAACTTTTTGATTTCTAGAAGAAACCGGAGACAAAGGAGAATTAATAGCTAAAGATTGGACAAAAGGACCATCTATTAAAATATCTAATTCTGCTAATAATTTCTGAGAACCAGGAGGTGCAGATTCAGATTGTAATTCTTTCAAAGTAAAACCAGTAAAAGCCATCACATTTAAACCAGCGGCTTTAACTTTATGTGCTAAACTAGCTAATCCGGAAGCTTGCCAAAATGGTTCTCCACCAGAAAAAGTAACGCCTGTATTTTCAGGGTTTTTAATAATATCTTCAGCTAGTTGATCAATCGCAACTAATTGATTTATTTCAAATTCCCAAGATGCGGGATTAAAACAACCTTCACACTCACGCGGACAACCTTGCACCCAAACCACAGCGCGACAACCAGGACCATTCACTTCTGATTTATCAACATAACCCATGATGTTAAGATATCCTTCGGGAATTTGTTTCAGTGCTGATAAGATTTCTGTTGTTGTTGCCATATTTATTTGACTCCTGAATAGGGAATGGGTAATTGCTAATTGGTAATTGGTGATTGGTAATTGGTAAATTTATTACTGTCACCTGTCACCTGTCACCTAATATGGGATAACGCACAGGAATTTTAGTGAATTTTTGAATTTGCTCTGCGATGGTAATTAGTTCTTCTGTGGAGATTAATTTTAAACTTTGACAAGTATAACCACAGGATTCACTAATTTCATTACCTCTTGATTCTAACTGACTAACTAGGACACGGGGACGGGAAGGAATGTTAAATTGTATTTCATCAGGTTGGAGAATTTTTAGCAAATCTATATAATCCGCTTGGGTTTCTGGTTTCCTGGCAGATAAAATCATAGTTTGTATTGCCATCCTTCCCTGATATTCTTGTCTAAATTGTGTAATTCCCTCAATAATATTTGGTAAATCAATTGTCTCTAGAGGACGATTAATTTGCCGTAGTTTATTTGACGAAACAGCATCCAATACTTTTCGGTTAAGCCCAAAACAACGAAATAACGTAGGTTGGGTTGTTCGCGTTAGCGTTGCGAAGCAATGGAACGAAACCCAACATTTACAAGGGTTTGTTGGGTTTCCACACGATAAACCCAACCTACAAAAATCCTTAACCGAACAGTATTGAAACAGCATCCAGTTTAACGGCAACAATATCCGCTATTGATATAGCAGGTGACAGTTTACAAGTCAAATTACAAGTCAAAAGTTTTACCTATTGATAAATCAAGAGGATTGAACAATATCTCATGGTTTACGCTTCACAAAAAGACTGTTTCAACTAATCCTATTGAGAATTTATCATTAGTTTGTGAGGAAGTTGTGAGGTAAATTTTTTTATCTCTTGGTAGTGAATACAGTTGTAAACATCATCACCATACCACCTAAAAGAATAGCGATCGCCAATCCTCCTGTAATCAAATCTAACGTATTATTATCTATTTTCATTGTTTAATTACTCCCAATTTGACTAAAAATTTACTGTTATTTTCCGAGTAAATCACTATTTTCACAAATGTAATTATATCATGTTTTGTGAAATACTTATCAATTGATAATTGACAATTGATAATTGTTTCATTCAAGGTTTAAAACCTCCCATTTCAAGTTGAAAAAGCAAGAAATTCCGATTTTCAATCTTGTGAATTTAAGGGATGGGTAATTATCAATTGTTCATTGTCAATTGTCAATTATCAATTATTAAAGTGAATCCTGATCCAGAAAAGGAGATAGGTTTTAATTTTTCCCTAATTCCTTACCAAACAAAGTCCGATACATCAACCGATAAATATCCGTATTATCCACCGTTCCCTTCAACAACCCAGCATTAAAACCATGCGCTTTCGCTATTATTCCTCCAGCATTATCCCCAAAACCAGACCATGATATAGCAAAGGGAAAACGTCTACCCTGTTTATCAGGTGCAGAAATAAAAGGTAACGTTCCTGTTCCTTCTTTTCCATCCCAAGGAGCGCCATTTTTCCCTTTTTCTGGTAATGGTTTATTAAAGGGAAAATCTTTTTCTGTTGCTCCCACCAATTCTAAACCACCAGCATCACTATCAGCGGCAGTAACTAATAAAGTATTCGGGTTTTTCTCAATAAATTTCATTGCCAACCCAACAGCATCATCGGCACGTTTTAAGGCCGTGAGACAACCAATGGCATTATTATAATTACCGAAATTATCGCTACCTTCTTCTTCTAAAACAATCAAGAAATTTTTACCCTTTTGCGATAAAATCTTTAACGTTAAATCCAACTGTTCCCCTACCGTCGGTGCAGTAGCAACATATAACGGTAAATTACGTTGTTTCAAGTTTTCTTCTGTTTCATCATTATAGGTATCATCCGCCGCAAAAATTCCCAACACCTTTTTAGTATTTGTTGGTAACTTCAACAATTCATCACGAGTGTAAACAACAGTGTAACCTTTCTTTTTCGCTATTTCTACTAAATTTAACCCATCAGTTCTTTGACTTTGGGTTGCAGTGGAATGTCTTCCCGCTACTCCTTTGGGAAGATACCACATTTCCCCACCACCTAAAATTACATCTGCACCAGATTCTACTATTTGTTTAGTAATATCTGCAAAATTGCGACGACTGGGAGATTTAGCTAAAAATGCACCTGTTCCCGGTTCATGAATCATCCCAGAATTAATAATAGCCGTTCCTTTACCCGCACTCATGGCTTCTTCCATAATTGTCTGTGGTTTACCAGAAAGCGCCACCACCGGTTTACCGTTTTCATCCAACCCAAAAGAGTCAGCATTGACCTTTACCCCAGTAGCATGAGTTACCGCCCCACCATTGGAAGTTCCAGATAATTGATTTTTCATGTGTCCCAAGTAAACAGCCAAATTTGACATTTGATCCCAATTTAATCTGCCATCTGGTCCAGTGTAGAGTATTCTAGTTGCGCCCCAGTGCGCTGCACTTGTACCATCTGGATGGATAAAGATCACATTACCTTGAATAGAGGTATTACTGGCTAAGATATGTGGTGTATAACTGAGGACAGATATCACAGCCAAAAGTAAGAAACCAATAACTTTTTGATTCAATCTTCGTAACATTGCTTTACATTGAAACTATAGGTACAATCAAACGTAAGGAGTCAGGAGTCAGTAGGGGGTTAGCAGTCTTTTGACAATACATACTTTAATCGGTAATTGTTAAGAAATGGTAATTAAGCTGTTGGACATTTAACTTGCATACTATCTAAAATTAAAACTCTTGTGGGGTGGGCATCCTGCCCGCCCTGGTTATGCAAATTAAAGGTTTATCAGCGGACAAACAAAAACCTATACAGTAAAATTACTATGCAGACAATTGAAAAAAAGTCAAGTAAAAAAACCTGGGCAAAAGCCATATCCCAACCGGCAAAAGAATTTCCCCCCACTCAATTACCAATAATTGCGGGTAAAATTCCCGAAGGGTTGCGTGGTACACTTTACCGCAATGGTGCAGCAAGATTACAACGAGGTGGTGTATCCGTAGGACATTGGTTTGATGGAGATGGGGCTATTTTAGCAGTCCATTTTACCGATGCAGGTGCTACGGGAGTTTATCGCTATGTGCAAACTGCTGGTTATCAAGAAGAAACCGCTGCGGGTAAATACTTATATGGTAATTATGGCATGACTGCACCGGGTCCGATTTGGAATCAATGGCAAAAACCAGTGAAAAACGCTGCAAATACTTCGGTTTTGGCATTACCGGAGCAACTTTTAGCACTTTGGGAAGGTGATAACCCCTATGCTTTAGATTTAGAAACTTTAGAAACCAAAGGTTTAAATAATTTAGGTGGTTTAACTAAAGGACAACCTTATTCTGCTCATCCTAAAGTTGACTATCAAACTGGAGAAATATTTAATTTTGGCATGACTCCTGGACTTAATGCCATATTGCATATTTATAAAAGTGATTTTACTGGTAGAATTATTCAACAAGCAAAGTTTACGTTAGCAGGTTTTCCGATTATCCATGATTTTGTTTTAGCAGGACAATATTTAATATTTTTGGCTCCGGCGGTACGGTTAAATATTTGGCCTGTTTTATTTGGGGTGAGTAGCTACAGTGATTCTTTGACGTGGCAACCAGAAAAGGGAAATCAGATTATAGTTATTGATAGAGAAAATTTATCTTTAGTCAGTCGGGGAGAAACAGAACCTTGGTTTCAGTGGCATTTTAGTAATGGATATGTTGATGATAGTGGTAATGTAATTGTTGATTTTGCTAAATATGATGATTTTCAAACTAATGAATATTTGCGAGAAGTAGCAACAGGAGAAACTCACACCTTTGCTAAAACTTCCTTGACACGGGTAAAACTAAATCCGCAAACTGGCAAAGTACAAGAAATTGCAACTTTATTAAATAGAACTTGTGAATTTCCTCATGTTCCAGCTAAAAATGTCGGTAAATTCTCTCGTTATAGCTATATGTCCATTTTTCGGGAAGGAACAGATACAGAAGGTGAGATATTAAATAGTATTGCTCGTTTTGATCATGAAAATGGAAATTTAATAGAAGCAAACTTTGGTGAAAATTTTTATCCTTCTGAACCTCTTTATATTGAAGATACTCAAAACTCTCAGCAAAGTTGGGTGTTGACAGTGGTTTATGATGGTAATACTGATAGTAGCGAAGTTTGGATATTTGATGGCGATCGCCTCAATGAAGAACCTGTTTGTCAACTTGGTTTACCCAGCGTTATCCCCCATAGTTTCCACGGTACTTGGAAACCTGGTGACTGGTGACTGGTGACTGGGGAAAAAATATTTACAGCACTTTCCGGTGTAATGAGGTACACTTTGGGGGGCAGATGCCCACCCCACAAGAGTTTCATGATGATAATTTGTACCTCATAATAACGAAATCTGCTGTATCTCCTGCCTTCGGACATCCCAAAGGCGAGTTTAGAAGTCGTCTTTAGACGGTTTTGGACACAGCAGCTAGTCAGAATTAATTATTTCAAAAGATTCTACCTGTAAAACAGGACCAATCATAGCGGTGGTCATGATGTCATCGCGTATTTTTCCTGTAATTGAAACTTTTTGACCGGACTTGAGCAAATTTTTGTCAGCACTTTTAGGAATTTCGTAAGTAACACCATCATCTGTAACAAAAGCCCAAGCGCCGAGACCAATATTTCGGCGTTCTATTTTGCCTGTAATTGTGATCATAAGGTGATTGGTGATTGGTGATTGGTGATTGGTGATTGGGAAATTAATGAATCCTGTAAAATTTGTATGTCTTTTGTGATGGAAAATCATAAATCTCCCCAGTCACCTGTCACCTCTTCCTAAGCTGGTTGTTCGTCGTTTTTCAATGCTAAACGGGCTAGTCCGTAGCACAGTAGGGCATTGACAAGTAAGAAAATGCGGGCTAAAGTGCCGTCTCCCAAGCCCCAAACTGCGGGATCATAAATAGCACTAACTATTAAACAGGCTGCTACACCAAGGCTAGAACCTATGGCAAACCATTTCCAGTTGGGATGTCCTAATAGCAATGCTATTAAAAGCATGGGAATTAATACACTGGCAAACAGGGGATTTAAATCTGCTGTTCCTTGTATACTGTTGCCTAGTTCGGGAATAGAACTACCTAAAACCCGGAATGGCCACTGGGGAAGATCAAAGATATAAATTCCTTTGAGGAAGAATAAGCCAGAACTACCAAATATTAAACCACTGGATAAAGACCAACTCCAGGTGAAGGGGAAGTAAACCCGTAAAAACCAAGCGAGAAGATAAGAACCTAGTACCATGAGGACTTTCGGTATTAAGGCTACAGCACCGCCATCTATCCAAAAACCGGGGTTGAGATAGCCGTTATCCCTTAACCACCGGAAAAAGTCGTTAAAGCTAATTTGTCCTTCACTGGCAAGTTTAACGGCTGCTTCAGCGTTAAGTTGTCCAGCGCCATAATAGTTTAATGCGTCCTCTGGCATGGCTCTAGCTGACTGTTTGAGGACTTTTAAAATTTCCTCTGGGTCTGTAACTCCGGCTGCTTTGACTAATGCTGCTACTCCTGCCACGTGGGGGGCGGCCATACTTGTGCCTTGGAGTCCTAAAAATACGCCTTGGCCTTCTTCGTTGATGGTTTCTTGGAGAATAGCACCTGCATCACTACCACCAGGGGCAGAAATATCTACTCCTGCACCAAAGTTAGAATAGTCTGCTTTTTCCCCGTCGGGTCCAAAGGCGGAAACACCGATGACGTGAGGATAACGGGCGGGATAACTAGAACCATCGGTACTTTCGTTACCTGCCGCAGCAACGATGACTACACCTTTTCTGTGGGCGTATTCAATGGCTTCTTTCATTAACTGGCTTTCACCACCGCCACCTAAGCTCATGTTAATTACGTCTGCGCCGTTATTGGCGGCAAATTTGATGGCTTCGGCAATATCAGCAACAGTACCACCACCATCAGCACTTAATACTTTTAAGGGCATGAGACTTGCTTCGTAGGCAACTCCAGCTACACCATATTTATTGTTGGTGGCTTGGGCGACTGTACCTGCTACATGAGTTCCATGTCCGTTGTCGTCTTTGGCGGTTTCGGTGTCGTTTACAAAGTCGTAACCTTTGACTATTTTGGTTTCATATAAGTCCCGGACTTTGGTGATACCTGTGTCAATGACTGCAACTGTAACGCCACTGCCTTTGGTGCGGGTCCATGCACCTTCTACACCAATTTTGTGCAAGTTCCATTGTTTGCTGTAATATTGGTCGTTTGGACCTGTTAAGGAAGGAGTTGCTTGTTCATCTCCATCTTGAGGACGGAGAAAGTCTCCTAACCAGGCAGTTTCGCCGATGGGAACTGCTGTATAAATATAGTTAGGTTCGATAAATTCTGTGTTTTGGGCATAAGCTGATTTTCTCAGGTCTTGCAATCTTTGGCGATCGCCTTTGATAATATACACATTATCAGCCGCTGAAAATTGGTTATCCAGTCTGGGTGTAATGTTATATTGTTGAGCGATCGCTTGTAAGTCTTGCTTTATGACTGTTGCTGGTAAATCTTCCCGAAAATCCAGTAATATTGTCTCAAATTCACCTTTGGTTGCCAATCCCTGAAAATTCAGGTATCCGAATACGGCAGCAACCAAGCCGATGACAAACAAGCACAATAATATAAGTCTTCTCATATCAACTCATCGCTTTTTGTCAGTTTGCACACTACGATAACTCATATAGTGGTATTTTTGGGACAGTGGAGACTAGAAAAAATCTAGGAAAAATTACGAATTACTAATTACCAATTACGAATTATGGAACGTGGTCTTTTATGGTTGCCTTTGTTAGGCGCATTTTTCTGGTTAGCTTGGCAAGGTTCCCAGGAATATCAGAAACTTGAAGCTTATAAAATTTGGGCAGAACAGTTTGAACGGGCTAAGTATGATATTTATGCTGTACTCGCTCAAAAAGGTAATGATATCACTTGGGGAAAACCTACTACTAAAGGACCTATTCAACTGCAAACTTTTAGTTTATTAGATGTTGAAAAAATTAGCTTGTTGGTAAATGATAAACAAGTGGAAATGGAAAACCCTCCCTTAAAAGGTCGTGTGATTGAGTTAGAATTTGTATTTTATGAATCTGCTAAATCAGTACGAGTTCCCTTTACAGAAATTCCTTTAGCAGCAGAATGGGGTAAATTTTTGCAGGGATTTCTGGGAAATTTAAATTCTGCAAATGAGTAAATTTTTATATTGTTAATAGACTTGTCCGAAAAAGATGTAGGGACAATTCATGAGTTGTCCCTACCAAGGGTTTCAGGTTATGCATATTTAATTTCCGGAGATGTCTAATGTTGTTAAAATTGAGAGTTAATGTTAATGACTACCAATAAAAAAACAAATCAAAAATTTATACCTGTAGCTTTAACTATAGCTGGTTCGGATAGTGGTGGTGGTGCGGGTATTCAAACAGATTTAAGAACTTTTGCCTTTCACTGTGTTCATGGTACAAGTGCTATTACTTGTATTACAGCCCAAAATACTCTCGGTGTGATCCGGGTTGATGCTATGCCTTCAGAGGCTGTTATAGCACAAATTCGGGCGGTGGTTGAAGATATTGGTGTGCAAGCTGCAAAAACAGGAATGTTGCTAAATCAAGAAATTATTTCAACTGTAGCGCAGGAAGTGAGAACTTTACAAATTGATAATTTGGTGGTAGATCCTGTGATGGTATCACGGACAGGAGCGCAGTTAATTGATGATGATGCGGTGAAAACTTTACGTGATGAATTGATTCCCCAAGCGGCTATTATTACACCTAACCGTTATGAAGCGCAGATTTTAAGCGGGTTGGAAATTGTTTCTTTGCAGGATATACAAACTGCTGCCGAAATTATACACAAAAGTTTACGGACTAAAGCGGTTTTGGTAAAGGGTGGGGGAATGTCTGGAGAGTTGAGAGGGGTGGATGTTTGGTTTGATGGGGAAAGGTTGGAAGTTTTGAGGACGAAACAAGTAGAAACGAAAAATACTCATGGTACTGGTTGTACTTTATCTGCTGCGATTACTGCTAATTTAGCTTTGGGTAAAGATTTATGGAATGCGGTACAAGAAGCTAAGGAATATGTGACAACTGCACTTACTTATTCTTTGGATATTGGGAAGGGAAGTGGACCTGTGGGACATTTTTTCCCGTTGTTGGAAAAACGTTAAAAATTGGTTGAAACTTCCTCTCCGGGATCACTTTACTCTGATAGTATATTTTGTTAATCTAAAAACTTAATTTTTATACCAATATGCAGATGAGAGCAACTACAACTAATTTTCATAATAAACCACCTACTCCCAGATATTCCCCATCTGTACCTGTTTATGTGTACCGGGAATTGGTTGCGGAGTTACAAGCAGTACAAGCGAAGTTAGATGTAGTCACCAACCATAATCAAAAATTATCCCAGGAAAATCAACAACTGCGTCAAGAAATTAACAAACTTGTTCAGTCTTGTTTAGAACTGCAAAACTTAGTAGACTCTTCTGCACCAAGTTCTCAAACTCCACCAAGTACACCAAGTTCTCCAACTGTTCCTCCAAATCATGGTTATGTGAATAATACACAAAATAATACACAAAATAATAGACCAAATAATCAAGCTGCACCTAGACCTAATGTAACTGTAAAAAATACGCCTAAAGCTCAAGATAAAGTACGTAAAAACACTGGAGGTAAAGTTCCTAACAAGAAGACAGTAAAAACAGCACCTCCCCCACGTCAACCAACTTCCAAACCACCGAAAAAAGTCCGTCGTGAGGTTATTTCTGTACCTGTGATGGATATGAATTTTCCGGTATCAGAACCAATGTATATAGAAGAACAAGAAGTACATTATTATTTACCCCTAGAGTCTGAGTCTAGGGGGTTGAATGGTTGGTGGTTGTTTTTTACTATTGTGTTTATTATGATTGGTGGGTTTAGTGCGGGTTATTTGATTGTACGTCCTTTTTTACAAAATCAAGGTCAAAATAGTAATCAGTAGTCAGGAGTCAGGAGATCAAGGAGTCAGGAGTCAGGAGATCAAGGAGTCAGGAGATCAAGGAGTCAGGAGATCAAGGAGTCAGGAGATCAAGGAGTCAGGAGTTAGATAGAGGAAGTTAATAAACTAATTATTAATTACCAATTACCAATTACCAATTACCAATTACCAATTACCAATTACCAATTACCAATTACCAATTACCAAACCTCACAGATATGATATTAAACTTTGACTGTAGCAACTGTTGGTAAGTTCACTTTTAAACGGTGAAACATTGCTTCTCTACCTTGCATTGCTAAGGTATCATCTAAATGTGTCAGTGTAATTTCTTGTTGATATTTCAAATTTAACGCTGTTTGAATTAACCAATCTGCAACAAAAGGATTTTTTGGTAATAAAGGACCATGTGAATAGGTAGCGATCGCATTTTGATAAAACGCACCTTCTGTACCATCTTCTCCATTATTACCTAAACCATAAACTACTTTTCCTAAAGCTTCTACTTTCCCTAATTTTGTTCTTCCTCCGTGGTTTTCAAACCCAACTAAATAAGGTTTTGTTCCTATCATTGCTTCTAGTTCTTTTGCTAAACGTGAAGCGGTAACTTCTATGACTAAGTTACCAATGCAGCGTTTTGTATTTTCTCCTGGATGGATAGAAACTAAGTCTAATATTCCTAAACCTTCTATTCTTTGTCCAAAACCAGGTTCGTAATAATGTCCTAAAAGTTGGGGAGAACCACAGGTGAATACTCCTGGTGTACCGTTTTCAATTTTATCTCGCATTGCGTCAGCTTTTGCACCTTGTAAGTCACGCATGACTATTTCTTGTTGACGGTCCTGCGCTCCTCCACCGACTATTACATCTACTGATTTTATATCATCTGCGGTGGCATTTTGATCTAATGGTATTACTTTAACATCATATCCCCTCCATTGGGCGCGTCTTTCTATGGTGATGACGTTTCCTCTGTCTCCGTAGGTACTCATTAGTTTGGGATATAACCAACCAATTATTATTTCCATTGTTTGACAACTTATGTTTATTTTGGGTTTTATGTTAACTCATTTTTTGGAGTTTTCAATATTTTTTAGATAATTTGTTTGGTGTTGATGGGGTATGATATTAACGAACCACAGAGGCACAGAGAACACAGAGGAATTAAGGTTTGGGTTTTGAGGGTTATTTGGGGTTGGTTTTATTATTGATTTTTCTTATTTATGAAGATGTAAAATTAGTATTTAGAAAATCAGCAGGTGTCATAATTAATATTTCTGCAAATTGGTTCAATACTAATAAATCTTGATCTCCTGTTATTAGAAAATCAGCTTGAGCAGATACAGCAGCAGCTAAAATATGATAGTCTTTCATGTCTCTTAGTTGGGATATATCTACATCTAGGGAAATATTAGGACATTTTTCAGAAAGTCCTTGAGTTATTGACATTAAATATTCAATTGTACGATTTTGCTTTTTTATTTGACCTTGGAATTTAGGACGTTTTAAAGTATTCTCTAATTCTTCTAATAAGGATTGAGAGACAACAATAGTTAGTTGTTTCTGTCGAGAAAGATGTAAAATACGAGATGGTACACCTCCCCAAAGTAAAGCTGATATCCAAACATTCACATCAATAACAACTCTCATCTATTACCCCATAATTCTTGTCTAACTTCTTTTACAATTTCACTAATTTCTTCTAAACTAGGTTGTTCTGGATCTGGTTCTAATTGGTCTAGTTCTTCCAGAAATTTGTCTAAGTCAACTGTTGAGTTATATTTTTTTTCTAGAATAATAGACCTTTCTGTTACAGTTATTTCATACTCTGATTCAGGTTGCAACTGCTGTAAGATTTCTGGAGGAATTTCTAGTTTTCCTTCTGATGTGACTTTTGCAATAAGTTTAGTAGTCATTCTTTACTCCTTTGCTTTTCTTTTGTGTAGCTTCTATTTTGGTTAATAATATTATAATTCTAAGTCTGAATAATTATAACATAAATATTACACGATTGGGTAAAAATTACTATTCAGTAGTTAATTTAATTTACGATCTTGCTTTTTTATCGTTTTACACCCTGTCATAATTAGTATTTGGTTTTATTTAGTATTTTTGGTAACAGTTTTTTTGAGCATTTTGTCACCATAATCACAAATTATCGTAGTCAGTATCCTCAAAGGTAAATCATCTATGAAACTAATTGAAAATCCCAATTTAACTGTAATTGCTGGTGAAAATGCGGTTTCCGTTTCTCAACTACCTTATATTTGGCAAAATATCGCTGCTGGAAAAGCAAATGTAGGTTTTAAAAATCCTGATGTTTATGTGAAAATGGCGCAGTTATTTCAATATAAACTCGCGCAAGGTGATGTGGATTTATTTGCTGAACGTCCAGAGTTAGCAGGTTTTCAATCTGCGTTTTCTCAGTTGTTTGAAAAGTTAGCTTATGAAACGTTGGAGTTCTACGGAAATGATTTTTTAAAGGATCAATATCCAGATTTTCAACAAATTTTAGCAGATGTTAGATCCAAAGGTTTATCTAATGAAGTGAAGGTTGTTTTAATTGGAATTGACCTTTTTAACGAGTTTGGATATGATTTACCTGCAAGTTTTTATCATGTGCATTTAGCACCAATTTACCGAGATCATGTATTTGAAGAACGTGCTTTAAGATTTGACAAACGGGATATTGAACATAAACGTTCTTGGGATGCAATTTTACACTCAGGTAAGGTTTTTGCTGTGCAAATGAAGGTACAAAGTATTGCTTCAAAATACGGTTTTACCTATCATCACGGTTGTGGTTGTAAATCTCATTTATCTTCTATTGATATTTCTGATGGAGAGTTTAATTATGAATTATCTCCTGAAAACTATCAACGTTGGGTTAGAAGTTTTATTTGGACTGCTTGGTATGAATATGCGTTTTTTCAAATTGTTCCTAATACCAGTTATTTAGTGTGAGTTCCATTAACTCTCAAGAAACAAAATTTATCCACTGTGCAAAACTCAAGGATGTTCTAATCATGTCACATAACGAAAAGAATCCTCATCCTTATGATGAAAATTCCTCTGAATTTTCTGAACCAGATTCCTATGAAGTTGAATCTCCCGAAGTAAATTTCTCTGAGAATACAGATAGTTTAGCAAAACAAGAAGAGCAAAAACCAGAAGAAACTCATGTTGTTGAAAACACTTCTATTTCTATGATGGAATTTGTAGAGAGATTAGCAAGTCTAGTAGCTAATTTAGAACAAGATACGATGCAACATTGGGTACAATCCGTTGTGTTGATCCTGAAGGACAATAACACAACGGTGGGTGTTATTTTGGCATTGGGATTAATAGCAGTACCCTTAACTATAGCTGGAGGATATCAAGCTGCTTTAATCCTGGCTATGGGTGCTTCCCTGACAGCTGTGATTTCACGTTTCTAAAACAGCAACCAGCAATTACCCCCTTAGACAGGGGGGATAAAATACTAAAATTCCCCCTTCAAAAGGGGGATTTAGGGATATCAAAATACCACTTAAAAAATATCCTTTTAAAGGATCTTCCTACCTGTTAAAACTTCCCGCACTTCTAACATTGCTGAATAGGTGGGAAGTATATGCAATGTTTCATTTTTCGGTGTATGTTTTAAAGCGATGTTAATAGCTTTCTTTAAATCTTCTTCAACAATTAAGTTAATTTTGCTGTCAATAGATTTTTCGCTATAACGCAATCTTAACGCCATATCATACACGCGATCGCCACTCACTACCAAAGTTCCACCCCGTTCTACTAATTTTTCTGTATCAACATCCCAGATCCAAGATACATCTGTTCCGTCAGGTGTGCGATCGTTTAAAACCATCAATGTAGTTGTATCCTGACTTTGAGTAACTACTCTAATAGTTTCATTCGTTCCTACAGGATTTTTTGATAATAAAATTCTCACCTTTTTACCATCTATTACCAAATCTTCCGCACGTCCAAAAGCTGCTTGAAAATTATTAATTGTTTCTCTAATTTTCCCTTCTTCAACTCCTAGTTCTTTTGCAGCAGTAGCAGCAGCTAAGGTATTATATTTATTATATAAACCTACGAGAATCTGTGACCATTCACTACTTTCTAAACTGGGTTTACTCTTACTAAACCCGCAACTAGGACAGGTGAAATCTCCTAAATGTGATAAATAAACCCCTTGATAATCTAAAGAATGTCCACATCTGGGACAATAAATGGAATCTACTGCATGAGGAATTGATTCTAAATAATGTTCTGGTTCATTTAAACCAAAAAATAACACTTTTTGATTTAATTGCTGACCCAAATATGATAAAGTTGGATCATCAGCATTGGGAATAACTACTGTTGTTTCTGGTAAAGTTGAAATTACCTTTGTCCATTTTTTACTGATAGTGTCAACTTCCCCATATCTATCTAGCTGATCACGGAATAAATTTAAACAGATAATAATTTTTGGTTGTAAAGGTTTTAAAACCTTGGGAACGATATTTTCATCAACTTCTAAAATTGCATAGTCAACATTTAAAGCACCTAATAAACTGGTATTTTCTATTAAAGCAGTCGCTAAACCATTTTCTAAATTTGCACCCGTAGAATTATGAGCAATTTTGTAACCTGCACGTTCTAAAATTGTACATAATAACAGGGCGGTTGTGGTTTTCCCATTCGTACCCGCAATTAAAATTACACCGTTTTTAACTTGTTGACTTAATAATTGTAAAAGTCTGGGTTCAATGCGTCGCGCAATAGAACCTGGTAATACACTAGCAGCACCAAGACGCAAAGAACGTACTAAAAATGTCACACTTTTAGCGATAGATACTGCTAAACCCAGTTTGACTCTATCTATAAGTTGTATTTTCTTTCCCACAGCAGTTGTTATGTAATGTCTTTATTTACAAAATTAATTTTGCCAGTTTAGCTAATATTGGTAAAAAATACCAGTCATTTATAGCTTTCAGCAGTCAGTTATCAGTATTCAGCTTTAGAACTAACCGCAAAGTACGCAAAGTACGCAAAGTTAAGAGGGTTTAAGAGAGATTTTTTTCTGTAGTTTAGAATTTCCAATTGTTGCTAAAGAGAATACCACTAAAAGTCATGGTTAAAAAATAGCGTCTAGATGTAATTATATATCTAGGATATATCTAGGCAAAAGTGTTAAGTAAGGTTTTTGTTGATGAGTAGCATAAATTGGCTTTTTTTACAAAATAACATAACTGCTAACTGGCGACGGTTGCTGTCAAAATGTCTATTATTGCTGCTTTGCCTATTTATTGTAGGTATACAACCAGCTTTTGCAGGTATGAAGGATGACAGATACGAAGGTAATATTTTCGTGGTTTTTGCGGGAAATGGTTCTCTAGTTCCTTCCAAACTAACTTTAGCGCAGACTTTAGCAGAACATAAACCCGCAATGCTGGCTTTTTATGTAGATGATAGCAGCGATTGTAAACAGTATGCGGTGTATATTTCCCAGACTCAAGCATTTTATGGACGTGCTGCGGAAATTATTCCTGTAAGTGTTGATACTATTCCTGTGAAGGACAGTTATGAACCCACAGAACCAGGATATTATTATTCTGGTGTTGTACCGCAGGTTGTTCTTTTTGATCAGTCGGGAAAGGTTGTTTTGAATAAAAAAGGTCAAGTACCTTTTGAAGAAATAGATGATAAATTTAGGGAGGTATTTAATTTGTTACCTCGTGATCAGTCTATTGAGTTCAAACAGCGTTCATTTAATGAGTATAGCAGTGAGTTGAGCCAGTAAACTCTAGACATTTTGTAATTGTAACACGGTCTGAGAATTAATTCTCAGGCTAATATCAAAAGTCGTCTCAAGACTACTCTGTAAAAATTTCGATATACTTATTTTAGATTCAGATTTGGATTTTTAGTTGGTTCTGATACTGCATTTTTATTTTTACCAAGACATAATAGTTAAATTACTAATGACTAATAATTAATGACCAATAACTAATAACCAATAACTAATGAACAAAGTTTATACTACGCTGGAACTCATTCAAATTTTAGCAGCAGAACGGCAAGCTTGCTTGAAAGGAGAACGCCTAAAGTTGGATGTGACGGTTTCAGGTAATCCAGTTATAGACCAGTTTATCCCAACGGAAGGGCTACAAAAATTCACTGCCTATCAAGATTTTAAAGCTTCTATTCATGAATATCAACGCGAAAATCAAGTTTCTGGAATTGTTTGGAAAGATTTGACTGTGAAGGGTAAAACTTTCCATTATCCAGAGGTTGACGCGCAGTTAATAGCGTTAAATACTGATTTGGAAATATTGAAAGCTGCGAAAAATTCTATGTTGGAATTTTGGGATCAAGTTACAGCAGATATGGATTTATATTTAAGTTTGAGTAATGGTAGACAACACGAAAAAATTAATACTTTAGATGTAGAAAGAATCGCCCAAAGGACAGAATGGGCAAGTTTTTTAAAGTGGGAAAATGCGAATTTTTTGGAATTAATTTTACAGATGGGTTGGGGAAAACCAGAAGAAGCAGCGTATAAACGAGGAAGGCCACATTCAGGAAGTGAATTTATTCATGCAGTTAACCCTGGGAATTATCCTATTGGGTAATTGGTAATTGGTAATTGGTAATTGGTAATTGGTAAACTTATTACTGTCACCTGTCACCTGTCACCTGTAACCTCATTTACTGGCTATTTTGATTAAGTTATCTAGTTCTTCCTGCATTTTACTTCTGACTAATTCATAGCATTCATTCACATATTTGCGATCGCTTGCGGCTTCTTTTCCATAGCGTTCAAATACAATAGGTGGACAAACTCTGGTATAAATACGCGCAGGTAAAGGAATATTCGGCAATGGTCCCACTGCTAAACCCCAAGGTAAACCTAAATAAACCGGAAACACTAAAGGATCAACATCAAACAACCAAGGCATTCCCCATTTATGGAATTGCTGCATAATATTATACAAATCAGCCAAAACTATCAGGGTATCATGCGCCCCCCAGGAAATAGCGGGAACAATGGGGACATTTTCCCGCAGTGCTAACTTAATAAAACCCCGACGTTCGGCAAAATAGATTTTATCCCGCATTTGATGGGGTCGAAACACATCTTCCGCACCACCAGGATAAACTAACACACTAGCACCAGCTTTAAAAGCAGCATAAGCCATTTTGGGATGAGCCATAATAGCACCACCTTTCATGGCCATTTCCGCTGCTGGGGGAAAAACTTCCCAAACTTTGGGGTGCATCAAACCGTAAATAGGTCTTTGTGTACCAAACCGGCGTAACCAGTCGTACAGCATCATGGATGTATCCGGGGATGCCAAACCGCCATTGTGAGAACCGACAAACAGAACTTTTCCCTCTGGAATATTTTCCCAGCCACTGGTTTGGACGCGAAAATAGTAGTTGTATAAAATGCCCAATATAGGCATGATATTTTCGATGAACTTTGGATCTCGTTCATCCAAAGACCATCCTGGTTTTCTGTTTTGGGTGTGTTGTAGTTGAAACATTAGACCTGTCCGAACTATATAACGAAAAAATGGTAGAACGGTAAATGGAAAATATACCGTTGTTCTACCGAAGATGAAATAAGCATCGGCATTTTTTCCGGGCTATACTAACAGTAACTATCTCTAGCCCTGATGATTACGTCAAGTCTGGCTGAAATGAGAACATCCTCAAAGCCATACACAGACTGCCTTTTTAATTTTCGGACAGGTCTAATGTTATAGCCGTGGACAGAGTGGTTAGGACACCAATTTATCATGAAAGAGGGCAACCACAGGGGGTTTGCCCCTACTGAATCTTGCTATAAGTACAACTTAATGAGATTTTAGAATACAGTATGAATCAGGTTTTTCGTCAAGCTTGGTTATTTTGGGCAAAACTTGTCCCATTTGATGTTTGAAGAAAATCAGTACAAATGTTCTCTATTCCCTGTTCCCTGCCTCTACCGATAATGTTGGGAATCAAACCGGATTCCTCTTATGTCATAAAATGTTAACAGATATCTAGAAAATCACACAGGCATGAATTATATAAAAATTATTAAGATTCCTATTATATATCGCTATAATCATTCTGAAATTGGGCTGAAGCTGAAAATAAAATCACAGGAATTACAAAATTAGGCTTGGCATTTGGCAGCAAACAGGAGTAAACTGGAAGCCAACACTGAGTAGACAAAAGAGGAGAAAAGCACTTGTGGCGGACAACTCGCTGTTGTCTACAAAAAACCCCCAATCGGTGTTAACCAACTAGGGGAGATTAGTTATCAGGGTGCATCTACCAATTTAATGTTCCCAGGTACAGAACCATCGTCCGGATAAATTTGTTCCTGGAAGTTTGTTTTTATTTTTGAATAAAAAACCCCCAGTGGTGTTAGCCAACCAGGGGAGATTAGTTATCAGGGTGCATCTACTAATTTGGTTCTTCTTGGTTTTCACACCATCCTCCGGAACAATTGAAGTGCATCATTATTATTGTTTATAAATTCTGGTTTGATGGGTTGTGAAACCAATAAAAAACCCCCAATTGATGTTAGCCAACCAGGGGAAATTAGTTATCAGGGTGCATCTACTAATTTGTATCTTCTTGGTTTTCATGTCAGACTCCGGAAAATTTGGTTGGTTTTTCATGATTGATATTTGGTAATTAAATAAAAAACCCCTAGCGGTGTTAGCCAACCAGGGGAGATTAGTTATCAGGGTGCATCTACTGGTTAAATGTTCATTGGTTTTAATATTATTTCCGGAAAATTGGGTTGTATTTACATGATTGATCCTTGTCAACCAAATAAAAAACCCCCATTGGTGTGAACCAAATAGGGGAGATTAATTATCAGGGTGCATCTACCATCTAAACGTTCTCATTTAATGCACTATGCTCCGGATAAATTTCAGCAAATTTAGGTGCTTGTCACTTAGCGAAAAAATTCCTATGGCTAGTAGCTGGTTAGGGGAGTTAGTTATCAGGATTTGATTTTCTATACAGTTGAGCAGAAATTCTTGGGTCAAACATTGCTTTTTTTGCCAAAATTGAAAAGAAAACCCCCAGTAGGTGTTAACCTACCAGGGGAGTTGAAGATCAAGGTGCATCTACCAATAAAGTGTTCTAGTTGGAAGTAATCCAATCCGGATAAAGTTGTACCAGCACTTGAAGGCGAAACAACCTAAAAACAGAAACAATCCTCGACAAGATGCTTCTAAAGTATCAGTTAGAGAGAAAAGACTAGAAACTTTCACGGTGAGAACCGGATTTTAGGAGGCAAACAGGAGAAGTTGTGACCCAGGAATTTCACATTTCCGTGACTCCAGTAGGGCAAAATGACTACTTGGTGCGGACGGAACAAGTCGCACCTGGGGTGCCATTGGCAGAAGAACTGGTGAGTTGGCCAGTGGCTGAGTGGTTAGCGGCCGCAGGACATTTAATGAATGACCCTTTACAGTCAGTGCTACAGGGGGATGCTATAGCCAGAAACTCTGTAAACTTGGTGGCACTGGGTCAACAATTATATAATGCACTGTTTCAAGGCACTCTCAGAGATAGTTGGATTACTGCCCAAGGCATTGCCCAGAACCAACAACAGGTACTGCGCTTGCGTTTGGGATTAAAAGATACACGGTTAGCGCGGTTGCCGTGGGAAGTGATGCACGCAGGCGATCGCCCCTTAGCCACCGGTCCTTATATCGCTTTTTCCCGTTATCAAAGTGGAATTCCTTCCACATCAAGATTACCAACACGCAACCTACCCACACCACAGGACGAAAGCGGAATAAGAGTGTTAATGGTGATTTCTTCCCCCACAGATCAAGCCCGTCTGGATTTGCTCAAACAAGAAGCAATCAACCTACAAGAAGAAATGCACCGCCAAGCCCCCCGCTCTGTGGAAAATGGTATTTATCTGCCAGAAATTGAATTGACTGTCTTGGATCAACCAGGAAGAGAAGAGTTAACCCAAGCTTTAGAACAGGCAAGATATCATGTTCTTCACTACTCTGGTCATAGTAATGTGGGTGCTAATGGGGGGGAAATATATTTAGTTAGTCGCAGAACTGGGTTAACAGAAACCCTCAGTGGTGATGATTTAGCCGGTTTGTTGGTGAATAATAATATCCAAATGGCAGTGTTTAACTCTTGTTTGGGAGCATATAGAGCTAAGTCTGATGGTTCTGGGGATACAGGAGAACGAAACTTAACGGAAAGTTTGGTGAAAAGAGGGATTAGCAGCGTTTTGGCGATGTCAGAACGGATTCCCGATGAAGTGGCGCTGACGCTGACACAGTTGTTTTACCGCAACTTAAGCCAAGGCTATCCTTTGGATCTGTGTGTGAGTCGGGTGCGTCAGGGCTTAATTTCTGCCTATGGTTCTCACCAGATGTACTGGGCATTACCGATGTTGTATTTGCATCGGGAATTTGAGGGTTTTCTGAGACCACAATTAGGTTTATCTGCTAGTTCCGAGTTCCTCAACGACTATCAGACTCCTGTGGGAGCATCTACTAATGCCATGTATGCGGCGGCGATAGATGATTTGGAAATACCTTTAACTCTGGAAGAGATGATGTCCTCTGAGTTGGCAAGAGAGCCTTCTGAGTTAGATTGGCTGGAGGATGATACTTGGGGGGATCTCATGGATGAAATTGATTATGATCACCCCGGTTATGATCAGGATTCAACGATTGTTGCGGATTTATTTCGCCAGTTGGGGAATCAACAAGCGCCAACAGTATCCGAAATGCCCATGAAGGCGGAACTGGAGTCACCAGTCACCGAAAATCATCTTCAGGAACAGCAACCTGCAAAACAGGAGGAAGAATTTGATTTTTGGGGAGATCAACCAACTCCAATCACGCTGAATGCGCCAAAGAATGTGCAAATTTCTACCAATACTAGCAATAATGCGTCAAATAATGTTGAAGGTAATCAGGTAAATTATCAACAGATACCTTTACCATCTTTTCGGCAACCACGTCGCCGTCGGCCATGGCCAATTTTAGGCATTTTGGGCGCAAGTGCTTTGGCTGTGATCATTGGTTTAAGTTGGTGGTGGAATCAGCGCCAGTCTGTAGTTCCTGAACTTCCAGTTATTCCTACTCCGACTGTTCCTGAGTCAAAAACAACACCCTTTGATTTAAAAAAATCATCAACAGGTATTGTTACTGCTAAAGCTACAGCAGAATTGAGCCAAGGTAATTTACAGGCTGGGCTAGACGCTGTGGCAGAATTACTCAATCGTGGCGCTTTAGAATCAGCAGATACGGCTTTAGCATTAGTTCCTGCTAAACAAAGCGAAAATCCATCTGTGTATTTTTTCCGTGGACGATTGGCTTGGCAATTTGCCCAAACAAGAGATAAAAAATACAGTATTGATGATGCCCGTCGTTATTGGGAAATTGCTGTGCGGGATCGCCCTGATTCGGTTCTGTATAACAATGCTTTGGGATTTGCTTACTATGCAGAGGGAAATTTGAATCGGGCTAATGATGCGTGGTTTAAGTCTGTGAATTTAGCACTTAAAGATCAGAATACAACCTTGATTACAACCCCAGACGCTAATACTATCATGCCTTCAGAGGCTTTAACGGCTTATGCAGGATTAGCTTTGGGTTTATATAAATCTGCAAATAATCAACCTGCTGATAAACAAGGACAATATATTAAAGAAGCAATTAAACTGCGTCAAATGGTAATTCAGAATGAACCTGTAAAGTTTACAGTGGATAAATTAGCGCAAAATTGGCTGTGGACAGATCAGGCGATCGCAGATTGGCGATCGCTGCTACAAGAACAGGAAAAGAGGTGATTGGTGATTGGTGACTGGTGACTGGTGACATAACTCATCGGAAACAAGTAGAGCTTGATTTACAGCTTTAGACAACGAATCTGGTTAGATATATAAACAACGCTCTGAGAAGTTAGGAATTGAAAAAAATGAAAAAAGTAGAAGCTATTATTCGTCCATTTAAGCTGGATGAGGTAAAAATTGCCTTGGTTAATGCGGGAATTGTGGGAATGACAATTTCGGAAGTCCGTGGTTTTGGACGGCAAAAAGGTCAAACTGAACGCTATCGAGGTTCGGAATATACGGTTGAGTTCTTACAAAAACTGAAGTTGGAAATTGTTGTAGAAGATAACCAAGTAGATATGGTGGTTGATAAAATCATTTCCGCCGCCCGCACTGGTGAAATCGGTGATGGTAAAATCTTCATTTCCCCTGTTGAGCAGGTTGTACGGATTCGGACTGGTGAGAAGAACACCGAAGCTGTGTAAGTTTTGAATATGTAGATATTGGGCGTTGTTGAATTTTCTTGTTCAGCAGCGCCTTTTATGCTTTGGTTGTGCTATGTAGGGGTTGCTGAGAAAGTCTTTTCGTGGAGGCAGGGAACTCTTAACAGGGAACAGGGAACAGTTTTAGCTATCTGTCATCCCCCCATTTTGGGATTTCTTGGTTTCAAAATGCACGGTTTTTCAGGTATACCCTTCAAAAGTCTTGCACTTTTTTCCTCTTTATCAACCTCAAACCTTTGATTTATAAAGGGTTGCGCTTTATTCAGCAAACCCTATGTAGTAGGAGTCAGGAGATCAAGGAGTCAGGAGTCAGGAGTCAGGAGTAAAACCCTGTGGTAGTCAGAGTTTCATAATTAATTGATGTCCTAAATACTCTGTGTACGGCTATACTAAAAGAGCTTGTCCTAAGTTGACAGTTTACTAAACAAACCTGTACACTCATGGACAAACCTATAAGTGATTTATTAAGATTCACCAATGCTTTTATCCATCAAAACAAAACTCAAGTTAAATAAAACTCAA
>NZ_JADEXH010000042.1:0-49937 GCF_015207205.1 Sphaerospermopsis sp. LEGE 08334
GATTAATAGCCCAATGCCCAATGCCCTCTACTCTGGTATGGTTAATCCCTTGAGCGATCGCTGGCTTTGTGCTTCTGTCAGTCCCTTGCTTTGCACGAGAACCCCAAAGTTACCTATTCCCGTTGGATCTATCAGTTGGTGTAGTGCTTCCCGGCGTTTGAGTAGTTGTGATATGGATTGTTGTTGATAGGAAAGGGCGGCTATTCTTTCTCCTAAACCCAAGGCCATCAAAAATAAACCTTGTTGTGTCCAACCCACTTGATTTAAACCGCATCTTTTTCCCCATTTTTCTAAAGCTGTAAAGTCAACATGGGCGGTGATATCTTGTTTTCCAATGTTGATGTATGGGTTATTATGATGTCGATGTTGGTAGTAGCACTGTAGAGTACCTTGCGATCGCCTGGGATGATAATAACGACTTGCAGGGTAGCCATAATCAATTGTTAGCACAAACCCTCGCTGCAAGCAGTCAGCCACTATACCCAACCAATCCAAAGCTGCTAAATTAATTTCACTGCGATAACCTTCTTCATAAGCATTTTGGCTGATATCAATCCCCACTAACTCTAAATATTCTGCTAACTGCGGTGTGGATGCTTCCCCAACCACTTCGATAAATTCAATATTTGACCTCTCCCCTAACTCCTCTCCTTTTGGTTTCTGGGAAGTAGTGACATAAATTTCCTGTAATTTCCCATCCTGTAAAATAAACTGATGCACTGGGAAAGCATCAATTAATTCATTAGAAAAAAAGCAACCTATGATTGAGTTAGGTGTGATTTCTTCTAAGTTTAACCAGCGCACAGAAAATTCCTGTAATTTTCGTTGTTGTTCCTGTCTTAAACTGGGTGATTTCTCAATAATAATATATTCTATGACATCAAAAAAGTCTGAATAATTAATTTTTAGATAATTGAGAATTTGGGAAGCTAAAAGACCTATTCCTGCTCCCATTTCTACCAGATAAAAAGATTGTGGTCTATCTAAATTTTCCCACATTTGGTAAAATTGAATAGCCAGTAATTCACCAAAATCATCACATAAACTCGATGAAGTAAAAAAATCACCACCTTGAAAACCTATGTTTACTGCATGACTGGAATAATAGCCTTGTTCTGGGTGATATAACACCAGATCCATATATTCAGCAAAGGTAATGCGTTTTTGGGGACTAGCAGTAATAGAACAGGCTATAGCTTGATACAGTGCAGGGTTGAAATCCATAAAATATCAACAATTTAACTTTCTTTAACTCTCTAAAATCTTAGAGTTTGTTGCTAAAGTTTGCGCCCCTTTTTGCATAATTTCTATATCTGTTTTTGACCATACACGAGCATTATGACAGTGATGAGCTACCAGCAGACCCCATAAACCTCTGGAAATGACAATTGGTACAACTAAGTTAGCACGTACTTGGATACTACGCAGAAAATCTTGATGACAAGGATGGATAGGTTCTAATTCAATATCAGCGATCGCTCTTATTCTTCCATCTAAATACAAAGTCGCATATTCATCATTAAAGCAATTATCTGCTCCCTTTGAACCTAAAATTGATAATTTTTTTGAACTTAAAGATTCAAAAGTTACTTGACCGTGCCATTGCTCGTAGAAATAATAAATAACTACGCGGTCAACCTGTAATGCTTCTCTAATTTGATTTACGGTTTTGCGGATTAAATTATCTCGATTGATCTTTTTTATCAGACGATCAAGTAGAGTGTGTAACCCCTTTTCAATATGTTGTTGGTGCTGATGTTGATTCTGAATACTTTCGCATCGAGCTTGAGAATGTATATGCACAGGTTTCAGGTAAAAACTACATAAAAATTGTGTTGATTTATATAGTAGCTTATCAGCGAGTTGAGAGAAAATAATTAATTTACAAATTCAAGAATTTTTATAATTATAAATTCTTCTATTTAGATATTTTTTACAAAACATTAAAATTAAAAAATATTTTTGAACAAAAATAAAAATTTATTGATAAAAAATCATTTTTTTAATTTTTCTCAATTTTCAGTTATAATTTTTTGTAAAAATTTAAATTTCTTAATATTTAGAGATAAAAAAATAAAAATATAGAGATGCAATAAAACACATCTCTATATATAAAATAAATATCAAACTATTTATGACGTAATGGGGAAGCTTATCTATCCACAGAACCCATAATTACGTCAATACTACCGAGAATAACCACAACATCTGCTACCTTCATACCACGTAACAAAGAGGGGAGAATTTGCAGGTTATTGAAGTCTGCGGGGCGAATTTTCCACCGCCAGGGGAAGACATTATTATCACCTACTAAATAAATTCCCAGTTCACCCTTACCGCTTTCTACACGGGAGTAAATTTCACCAGAGGGAATTTTGAAAGTGGGAGCGACTTTTTTGGCAACATACTGATAATCAAACGCATCCCATTCTGATTTTGGTCCAGCCATCATCCGTTTAGCTTCCAGGTTTTCATAGGGACCACCGGGTAAACCTTTGATAGCTTGTCTGATGATTTTCACAGATTCACGCATTTCCCGCATCCGCACCATGTAACGAGCGAGACAATCACCTGCGGTTTCCCACTGTACATCCCAGTCGAAATCGTCGTAACATTCGTAATGGTCAACTTTCCGCAAGTCCCATTTCACCCCAGAACCGCGTAACATTGGACCAGAAAGACCCCAGTTAATCGCTTCTTCACGGGTAATAGTCCCAATACCTTCGATACGACGGCGGAAAATAGGGTTATTGGTAACTAAGCGTTCATACTCATCTACCTTGGGTAAAAAGTAATCACAGAAATCTTCACACTTATCTACCCAACCATAGGGTAAGTCAACAGCTACACCACCGACACGGAAATAGTTATTATTTACCATGCGATAACCTGTAGCAGCTTCCCACAGATCATAAATCATTTCCCGTTCCCGGAACTGGTAGAAGAAGGGAGTTTGAGCGCCTACGTCCGCAAGGAAGGGACCAAACCATAATAAGTGGTTAGCGATGCGGTTTAGTTCCAGCATAATTACACGGATGTAACTAGCGCGTTTGGGAACTGTAATACCTGCTAATTTTTCTGGTGCATTGACTGTCACCGCTTCGTTAAACATCCCCGCAGCGTAGTCCCAACGGCTAACATAGGGAACATACATAACGGTGGAACGGTTTTCGGCGATTTTTTCCATCCCCCGGTGTAGATAACCAATGACTGGTTCGCAGTCAACGACATCTTCACCGTCTAAGGTCATAATTAATCTCAGAACCCCGTGCATTGAAGGGTGGTGAGGACCCATGTTTAGCACCATTGGTTCAGTGCGGGTTTCTATTCTACTCATAGATTTGGTGTTCTCCCGTTGTCAACAGTTTGTATTGAACCGCCAAGATGCTAACAAGATACGATTTACCGCATCTGCTAATTTTCAGCTTGTCAGGATAGCAGGTTTGGAGTTGTACTTGATGTTTTATTTTGTCTAGCTTCTTCAATTATTATAGGGATCTGGTGATTTAAGGAATTGTGAGTCTGGTTTTTTTATTTTCTCTTTGGTTGTGGGGTGGGGGGAATTTTTGACGGGTGGTGTTGTTTGCATCTAAGTTTTGTTAAGGTTTGGGTAGTTTTGCTGGTTTTTAGATATATTTATTTTATGGTTGGGCTAATTAATTTTTATGGCTCACGCAAAGACGCAAAGGCGCAAAGTAAGAGAAGCAAGAGTTTTTATTATGAATTATTTACAGGTTTATATTCAAGAAGTTAGTCAAGTTTATCAAAGTCAAAATGCTACTGAGCATAGTTATCGTCCTGCTTTGAAGAAGTTAATTGAGTCTTTGGATTCGGGGATTCAAGCTATTAATGAACCGAAAAGAATTGCTTGCGGTGCGCCTGATTTTGTGGTAAAAAATGGTGTTTTGGAAGTTGGGTATATTGAGGCTAAGGATATTGGTGTTTCTCTCAAGAAGGTGGAAAAAACTGCTCAAATGCTTCGTTATTTTGATGCTTTGGGTAATTTGATTTTAACTGATTATTTGGAGTTTCGTTGGTATGTCCAAGGTGAGTTAAAGTTATCTGCTTCTTTGGGAACTATTGATAAACAGAAAAAAATCAAAGTTGATAAATCAGGAATACAGGAATTTGAGCAACTTTTCCGGCAGTTTCTATTAACTAAAGTTCCCCAAGTTACTACACCCAAGGATTTAGCTAAACGGATGGCTGGTTTAGCTCAATTAATTAGGGATGCGATTAAAACGGCGTTAAATGATGTTGATCAGGGGGGTATGTTACGTCAACAGTTAGAATCTTTTGAACGGGTGTTAATTAAGGGTTTAACTGGTGAACAATTTGCGGATATGTATGCTCAAACTATTTGTTATGGTTTGTTTGCAGCTAGATGTAATACTGATAATGTGCAGACTTTTTCACGGGAAACGGCAGCTTTTAAGTTACCAAAAACTAATCCTTTTTTAAGAAGTATTTTTGGACAAATTGCGGGTCCTGATTTAGATGAGCGAATTACTTGGGCGGTTGATACTTTAGCGAATATTCTGCAACAAACAGACATGGCGGAAATTCTTAAAGATTTTGGTAAACGTACCCGTATGGAAGATCCTGTTGTTCATTTTTATGAGACTTTTTTGGCGGAATATGATTCAAAAATGCGGGAGTCAAGAGGGGTTTATTATACTCCTGAACCTGTGGTTAATTATATCATTAAAAGTGTGGATTATGTGCTAAAAAATAAGTTTAATATTAGTAAGGGTTTAGCTGATTATAAAAAAATTAAAATTCCTAATCCTCAAGGTGAGGGAACTGTGGAAACTCATCAAGTTTTAATTCTCGATCCTGCTGTGGGTACAGGAACTTTTATGTATAGTATTGTTGATTATATTTATGATAGTTTTAAATCTAAAAAAGGGATGTGGTCTAGTTATGTGAGTGAGCATTTATTACCCCGGTTATTTGGGTTTGAATTATTAATTTCTCCCTATACTGTAGCACATATTAAATTAGGTTTACAATTGCGAGAATTAGGTTATGATTTTAGTTCCGATGAACGGTTAAGGATTTATTTAACTAATACTTTACAAGAGTCTTTTCAACTAGAAGATCAGATTATTAGTTTTGGTTCTCGCATTAAAGAAGAAGCAGAAGCAGCAAAGGAAATTAAACAAGAAAGTCCAGTTATGGTAATTATTGGTAATCCTCCCTATTCTGGACATTCTGTGAATACAGGTGATTGGATTAAAAATCTTTTAAATGGTAAGGATACTATTTATAATAGTAGCACAGATAGTTATTTTGAAGTAGATGGAAAATCTTTAGGTGAGAGAAATCCTAAATGGTTAAATGATGATTATGTGAAATTTATTCGTTTTGGTCAGTGGAGAATTGAACAAACAGGTTATGGGGTTTTAGCTTTTATTACTAATCATGGATATTTAGATAATCCCACTTTTAGAGGTATGCGTCAAAGTTTGATGAAAACTTTTGATGAAATTTATGTTTTAGATTTACATGGTAATAGTAAGAAAAAAGAAGTTTGTCCTGATGGTTCACCGGATAAAAATGTTTTTGATATTCAGCAAGGTGTAGCGATTGGAATTTTTATTAAATATCAAACTAAAGAAAAAAATAGTCAAAAAGAATTAGCAAAGGTTTATCATGCTGATTTATGGGGTTCTAGAGAAGTTTATGAAAATAAACAATTAGTTGGTGGTAAGTATCATTGGTTAGCTGAAAATGATTTACAATCTACTCATTGGGAAAAGTTAGAACCAAATACACCATTTTATTTATTTAAGACTCAAAATAATGATTTAAGGATGGAATATGATAAAGCCTGGAAAATTAACGAAATAATGAGCGTTAATGTTTTAGGTTTTCAAACCCATAGAGATCATTTTGCTATTGATTATCATGAAGAAAGCATTACTCAAAAAGTTAGAGAAATGAGAGAAGATAATTTATATAATCAAGATTTTGCTAACAAATATAATATCAAAGATAATCGAGATTGGCAATTAGATAAAGCTCGTAAATTAATTCGTTCGGATAATCAATGGAAAGACAAGATAATTAGCTGTTTGTACCGTCCTTTTGATTGGCGTTATTGTTATTTTAGTTATGTGACAATGGACTATCCTAGAAGAGAATTAATCGATCATGTTTTTAGAAAAGATAATTTGTGTTTAGGTTTAGGTCGTCAGGGAATAGCTGTTAATGATCCTATGTGGTCATTAATATCAATTGCAGATCAACCGATGGACGCTAATATTTTTAGAAGAGGTGGAGTTAATATTTTCCCTCTCTATCTTTACCCAATAGATAAAGGAACTCTAATTGATGCTACACCAACTAACACACCAGGAGGACGGAGACCGAATTTATCCCCAGAGTTTATTACTGAATTTTCCCAAAAATTAAGTTTAGAATTTATTGTTGATGGAAAAGGGAATCAAAAACAAACCTTTGGACCAGAGGATATTTTTAATTACATTTACGCTGTTTTCCATTCTCCTACTTACCGTCAACGCTATGCTGAATTTTTAAAGATTGATTTTCCCCGTCTTCCTCTAACTTCTAATTCTGCGCTTTTTTGGCAGTTGGTAGCAAAAGGTGATAAATTAGTACAATTACATTTAATGAAAATCACAGGAACAGAAATTTCAACTTATCCTATTGCGGGTTCTAATATTGTGGAACAGGTCAAATATAATGAAAATAATCAACAAATTTGGATCAACTCTGAACAGTATTTTGATCAAGTTCCTCCGCAAATCTGGAATTTTTATATAGGTGGTTATCAAGTTTGTCAAAAGTGGTTAAAAGATAGGAAAGGAAGAGAGTTAAATTTTGATGATTTGACGCATTATCAAAATATTATTTCTATCATATCGGAGACAATTAATATTATGGGAAATGTTGATAAAATTATTACTGGATATGGGGGTTTTCCGTTAGAATAAGGATTAATATAACAACAAGATATGAAAACAGACACGATATTTTACACACTACTGCAAAATCTCCCTAGTGTTTTATTTGAACTACTAGAAAAGTCACCAACATTGGCTTTACACTACGAATTTTCCTCTGTGGAAATCAAAGAATTAGCCCGAAGAATAGATGGGTTATTTTTACCCAAACCAGAATACCTACAAGATCCGATTTATTTTGTAGAAGTACAATTCCAAAATGATGATAATTTATACTGGCGATTAATTACAGAAGCATTTCTGTACTTAAACCAATATAAACCTCAAAGAACATGGCAAGCGGTTGTATTATGGGCAAATCGGGATCTTGATCCTGGAATACCTTTAGCATATCAAAGTTTACTCACTGCTGGGCTAATCCATGTGATTTATCTAGATGAAATAGTTGATACATCATCTTCAATAGGTTTAGGAATTATTAAATTAGTAGTTTCTCCTGAAGAGGAAGCTATTCAACAAGCAAAAACTTTGATCAACCAAGTGAATAAAGCAGATGCGGACAAGAGTCGAAATCTTTTAGAATTAGTAGAAAGAATGTTAGTTTACAAATTCTCATCCTATAGCCGTCAGGAGTTAGAAGCAATGCTTGGATTAACAGAATGGCAAAAAACCCGATTTTATCAAGAAATTGAGGAACACACGAAGTTAAAAGTAGAGTTGGAAACGAAGTTAAAAACCATTCCTAGACTGTTAAATGAGGGACTAACTGTAGAACAAATTGCGCGTATACTTGAGTTAGATATCGAGGCTGTAAAACAAGCAATTACAAAGCAAAATAATAAATAGACATTGGATGAATAAATCAGGGTGTGATACACCCTGATGAGTTTCTTCATAGAATTTTTATCACTAAAGATGGTGCGTTACGTTATCACTAACGCACCCTACTAACTATAAATATTATGAGAGATATTGATAAAATTATTGTAGGTTATGGGGGTTTGCCGTTAGAATGATATAATATAGATATCGGACTTCTTGAAGAAATCTAGTATTTGAATCAATAGTAAATTCAGTAGATATTTATGAAAGAATTAATGAAACAGCCTTCATCTTGGCTACCCAATGGAATAAACCTGAATCTTGCAGATCAATTTCGTCCTTTTTCTTTTACAGAAGATTTACAAGTTCGTTTAGAAGAACTTTTAGAAAAGAATAAAGAAAATTTGCTAAATTCTGATGAAAAAGCCGAGTTAGCTGGTTTATTAGAATTAGAAAGGATTTTTAGTTATATTAACGCTAAACTGGCTTCTTAATTGTGGTTATTAAAAATTTTGTTCGTCTCAATGTCCGCAAAAGGGCAAAATATTTGTGTGAATATTGTCACTCACCAGAAAGATCAAATGCAACACCATTTACCATTGATCATATTATTCCTCAATCTCTTGGAGGATCAGATGATATTGAAAATCTAGCTTTGGCTTGTCATCGTTGTAACCAAAGACGGTATAATTTTACAACTGCTATTGATCCAGAAACACAAGTAGAATTACCATTATTTAATCCTAGAAATCAAAATTGGTCTGATCATTTCGCTTGGACAAAAAATGGGTTAAATATTATTGGTCAAACTCCCATAGGTCGTGCAACTTGTGATAAATTTGATTTTAATGATCAAAATCATGATGATGGATTTATCATTAATTCTCGTCAGCTTTGGTTACAAGCAGGTTGGCATCCTCCCATTGATGATCCCTATGAAGAAGATGGATAAATATTTACGATTTTTAAATTAATAGTATGACTCACAAATAATGATGCAATCAGATTTACAAACTCCCCTAGATTTAGATGAATTTACTTTCTCCCATATTCCTGTTCTCAGTCAGGAAGTAATTACAGGTTTAAATATTCAACCAAATGGCTATTATTTAGATTTAACAGTTGGTGGTGGTGGCCATAGTCGGTTAATATTAGAAAGTGCTGAAAATACAAAAATTACAGCAGTTGATCAAGATTTAGATGCTTTAAAAGCAGCACAAGAAAATTTAACAGAGTTTGGAAATAGGGTGAATTTTATTCATCGCAATTTTGCTAATTTTCAATTTCCTGCAAATACTTATGATGGCATTTTAGCAGATTTGGGGGTGAGTTCATATCATTTAGATAACCCAGAAAGAGGTTTTAGTTTTAGAAATACTGCTAATTTAGATATGCGAATGAATCAGCAACAATCTTTAAGTGCTGCTGATATAATTAATGAATGGGATGAACAAGAATTAGCGGATATTTTCTTTAAATATGGTGAGGAAAGACTTTCTCGGAAAATAGCTAGAAGAATTATAGAAAAGCGTCCTTTTCAAACTACCACAGAATTAGCAAATGAGATATTCTATTCTGTTCCTCCTAAATATCGTCATGGAAGAATACACCCTGCAACTCGCGTTTTTCAATCTTTAAGAATTGCGGTTAATGATGAGTTAAAAGTATTGGAAACTTTGATAGAAAAAGCACCTCAAAGTTTAGTTACTGGGGGAAAAATTGCTATTATCAGTTTTCACAGTTTAGAGGATAGAATAGTCAAACATGGTTTAAGAAACTCGGAGTTATTGAGAATATTGACAAAAAAACCGATTATTGCAACAGAAGAGGAAATAAAAAATAACCCGCGTTCTCGTTCTGCTAAATTGAGAATAGCAGAAAGAAAAAACCCAGTAGATGAGTAAAATAAAAATCTTGTGGTAAAAATCTTGTAGTCAAAATCTTGTAGTCAAAATCTTGTGGCACGGGCATCTTGCCCGTTATAATAATAATAAATAATAATATCCCCAACTTATTCAAGAAGTCGGGGATCTGAAATGTTTTTAGTTTTTAAAAACTTTTTGAGTTCACCACAACGCCGTTTTACCTAAGTTTATGACCTGGGTAAACCAGGTGGGAACGGGTGTTGCTTGTTTAAAGTTTCCGAGTACAAGCTCGGTTTACTGCCACAAGAACGAATTGGTTCCCTTTTCGTTAAAGACATAGATCAAAAAACTTGAGGGCAGTCACCAACGTCGTAGTGCAACTAATTCATTATAACTGTGAAAACCGATTTGTGTAGAGGGGGGTGAAAATTTTTTTGTGATTCAGTTGTCAGTCATTTTTCAACCATCTTCCCTGTCACCTGTCACCTAACCAGGATACCATATAGATTCTATGGTTTGGATGATAGACTCCATAGCATCTCGGTTTTGCTGTTCTAATAATACTGTGATATGTCCGAGTTTGCGACCGGGACGAGATTCGCTTTTACCGTACCAGTGCAGGTAAGCATGGGGAATATCTGCTAGTTTTTGACGCTTTTGTGAATAATCATTTTGTGAGTTTTCATACCCTAGCAGGTTGACCATCACGGCAGCAGAACAATGTAAACTTGTATCCGTCAAAGATAACCCAGCAACTGCTCTCAGGTGTTGTTCAAACTGGGAAGTTGTACAAGCATCTAGGGAAAAATGTCCAGAGTTATGAGTTCTGGGTGCAATTTCGTTAATGAGTATTTTACCATCAGCGGTGATAAATAACTCAATGCCAAAAACGCCGACTACATCTAAGCTATTTAATATTGTATGAGCGATCGCATTAATTTCTGCTGCTTGTTCGGGAGTAATATCCGCTGGTGCAATAACTCGACGACAAACTTGTTGTTCTTGTTGGGTTTCCACCACTGGATAAGTGACTATTTCCCCAGTCACAGAACGCGCTGCAATTATAGCTAATTCTTTGGTAAAAGGGACAAAAGCTTCTACTAAGAATTGTGTATTACTTGCATTAACTACTTTTGACAAAGTAGCCAAATCATGGATAATAAAAGTCCCCTGTCCATCATAACCATGTCGTCTGGCTTTGAGAACGACAGGAAACCCTAAATATTCTATTTTTGAAGCTATATTTGAAGCTATATTTTCAGAAATTTCTGATTTTTCAATAGCGAAAAAATGGGGAACTGGTAAACCTAAATCCCGAAAATAGCATCGTTGATGATATTTATCTAATAAAGGAGATAAAGCTGCTAACCTGGGACGGAAACAAACACCTTTATTCTCTAACAAAGATAAAGCATCTAAGTTAACAAATTCATTTTCAAAGGTGATGACATCGCATTTTGTAGCTAAAATTGCCGTTGCTGCTGCATCATCAACTGCGGCAAAAATGGCATCCTTCGCAATAGATACAGCGGGATCATTTTTGCTAGGAGTTTGTACTATTAATTCTAATCCTAGTTTTTTCGATCCATCCCCCATCATCCAGGCCAGTTGTCCACCACCAATTATACCAATACGCTTTATCGACATCCCAAAGACTCACGAGTATTAACACCTGTTTTAGAATTGACACCATTAGCTTTTTGACATAGCTCTTTAATTTGCGCTCTATCTAAAATTGCATCACTAAAGTCCGCACCTTCGATGTTAACATCAGTAAAAACAGAACGCAGCAAAATAGCTTCTAACAAAACGGCATCACTTAAATCAGCCCCATTTAATTTTACTTCATTAACCATCGCATTGGTTAAATCTGCTCCATGTAAATTTGCTTGTGTCATCACCGAAGCACTCAAAACTGCACCCCGCAAGTCAGCACCAGCAAAGTTAGCCATTTCTAAGTTAGCGTTAGAAAACTCCGCAGCTTGTAAATTTTGTCCTGAAAAGTCATGTCTTCCCAACTCTGCATTACTAAATGATAAGGGATGAGTCCAGTCTACTGCCAGTGCTGGAAATGCCACACACCAGATCATAACCGCTAAAAGCAATGCTAAACCTTTTCGCAAATACATCATTTCTTAACCAATTGTAATATTTTATGTATTTCAGTTTACCTCATTCTCTTGAGAAGGATATAGGTTTTGCTTAATATTTTTTCATGTGATTTTCTTGTCTTCTGGGAAAGATGCTTTAAATTCTATCCAAAGTTTGATAAATCAATTATTCCTGAAGAAGTTAGCTAATACTCATCTTTTAATTTACATTTATTGATATTCATTAATTCAAGTAAAGTTTATTATCTTTTGTTGCCAACCATCTCTGTTCCCTGCTAGTCTGTTGACTAAGAGCAGCAACATTAACTGCTGCACTCAAATTTTCGATTAATTTAACTATTATGGAATTAGGGTTAATTCTATAGCAATCTGTTAGCTGGTTAGGAATCTCTGTTCAATCTATATTCATTGACGACTCAAACTGAAAAGTGGAATTTGTATGTTCATGATCAATCATTACTCTATCGAATGGATCGAAGCTTGGTGCATAGAAAACGGCTGGACAGATTTATTTATGGAACGTCGTGGTAACTATTGGGCATTTCCTCCTGGGGGAGTTATGCCAGAACCAATTCCGCTTCATGTTTTGAGAGTGATTAAAGAACAACATGGTTTAACAAATGATGAGTTATTTTGGTCAATAATGGCGGTATTTATTACCATTTTATCTGTGATTTATACCTTTGTTTTCAAATCTCCAATGCCTTTGGTTTTTGCTTTCGCGTTTAATGCAGTGACAGTGGCACAGCTTGAACTGGAAGATGATTAGATTATTAATTTTGGCGATTTTGGTACTTGGGAAAAACTGCTTTCTTTAACAGTGAAAAAGAGAGCAGTTATTAATTTTATTGTAAGCATTTATTAGTAATGTCACAGTGAATTGCTTATTGTATTAAATTAGAGTCAGAGACTCTATGATGGCATTCCCAGTCAGAGACTGGGAACGAGATAAAACGAGATAAAAGCTTACTCCTGACTCCTGATATAATAATTAAATCTTTCCTGCATTTGTTCAATGGTTAAATTCTGAGTCCAATATTCTATTAAAGCATGACCAAATGCCCAAGCATTAGTATCTGGGTTTCCAGAATTTTCTAACAACAAAGGCCAAAGAGATAATAAATCAAAATTGCGTGATTTTTCCCTATCTGTATTTAATAGTGGAAACAGTTCATAAGCTATCTGCAATTTACCAATAACTATGGGTAATTGTTCGACGGGAATTTTTTCTGCTAACAGATAAGCAAGGGTTGGTGAACCTGTTGATAAGGTAGAAATAAATTGCAAAACTGGACTTTTTAAAAGTGCCGTAAGTCCTTGAGTAGTTGCCATTTGAAATGTGTAATTATCAATAATTTTCGCTGCTTCGGTAATGCGAGTTTCTAAGTTGCGTAAAAAACGAGAGAGACGTAATTGTTTAGCAGGATCTATTGCTGATAATAATCCTAAAGATAATTCGTCTATATTCCAAGCATTACGACCTATTTTTACATCATTGGTAACTATGGGTACAACTAAATTAGAGAAACTTCCTAAAAGTTCATTTCTATATTCTGTCGCTTCTCTGATAGAAATTTCTTTTGGTTTATTTCCCATTTGCCAATTATAAGGAGGTTGCCATTCACGGATCGGACGCAATTTATCTACTTGGGTGACAATGGTAATAATGAGTAAATCTGCGACTTCTTTTTTAATGTCTTGGAGAAAGTCTACATCCATTTGTAAAGCGGGATCAAGTGCCGGAGTTACTAATAATAATAAATCGGCTTTTGTGGCATAATCAATCACTAAATCCCGCAAATCATCCCGTTTTACTTGTTCATAACCGGGTGTATCACAAAGGTTGAGAATTTCACCGCTTTCTGTTTGCCAATGATAGGTTTTAATTTCATCGGTGCTAGGTAAAACGTCAACTTCTGCTAGTTCACTTTGAAAAAGTGTATTAATTAAACTGCTTTTACCTGCGCCATTTCTGCCGACAATAAGAATGTTAACTGGCTTTTGTTCTACCTTTTCTGGTGGTTCTGCTTGGGTGATTAGATCCCGTAGAGTTTGGGTTTTTGTTTCTGGTAATTTGGGTGTGGGTAATTCAATTTTTGTCTCTGCATAAAGGGATATTGCTTGTTGACATAAGTTTCTCAAAGCGGTTTCTCTGATTACTTGATTCAAGTTAATTAATAATTCTTGAGAAGCGCGATTACCAACACCTTCACTTGCTTTTTTAGCTACCGCAGCGACAGGATTTAAAAACCATTGCGCGAAATTCCAGACTTTTATAAATTTGCGTGCAGATGGTTCTAATTTGCGGTAAACTTCATAAGCTTGATAAGTTTGTCCGACGGTAACTTGATTAAGAACAGGGGATAATTTCTGCATCCATTTATCCATGTCATCCACAGTACCGCGAATAAGTCCATAGACTTGGGGGATGTAAATATTTAAAAGTGGATATTTAACTTCTGGGTTATAAATTTGAGCGATCGCAATTACTAAATCTTGACATCGTTGCCAAAAAGTTTGCAAATCTTCCCAAATTGGACGATCATTTTGAGCATCATTGAGAACTTTTTGTAATGCAATTTCTATTTGTTGGGTTTTGTCTTTTCCTGTGGATATATCTATATTATTTGCGCTACTAGATTCTAATTCTTTTCTGACTTCAGCCAACACATTTTCAATTTGATTAACTGCGGGTTTTGTCCATTTTACTAACAACCATCTCCACCCTACAAATACAAGGGTAAAAATTGCCCATATCCAATTTATTCCCCAAGTGTGAATTTGCATTCCTGCGGATATGAGGAGGAAGGTAATAATAATTGCTAATGGTGAGACTAGGATGATCCATTGCCAGGTTTTTAAACGTACCATAATTTGATACCTGTGTTTTTAGTGTTTTGTTTTTGGTGTTTTGTATATTTCTATTGTGTACGCTGAATGACTGCTTTATTATTAATGTTACCAGGGAAATAACATCTTATGCTTAGGTTAAGATACTTACATGACGAATACGGAAGATAATTTCAACTATAACGATGAAAATCTGATCGAGGAGAGGTTAAAGAATTCAGCAACTTACATCAGAGATAATATTCTCAAGAAACCCATTCTTGAGCAAAAATTCCCTAAAAGTAATGTGGCAGTCGCTGAAGTACAAATAGGTGATGTAATTTTTTATTTAGGAACGCCGTCTAACAAAAAAACCCTACTTCCCATACCTATCGCAAAGTCAAAAGGAGGACAATTTGAGCCAAAACCGCACCCCCGCACCCAACAACCCACTGATGCTCATGCGGAATACAAAATATTATCCGCAATTGCAAAATATCTAGAAATGAACTACAATCTTGATGTAGAAGGGTATCTATATCTTTATACAGAGCTACACCCTTGCCCAAGTTGTGAAGATGTTATAGAGCAATTCAAGGACAAGTTTAGGAAGATAAACGTAAAAGTATTCTGGGACTACCCCGATGCGCCAAAAGTAAAATGGTAATACTGCTTAAAAAATACTCCAATTAATTAAATAATCCAAACAAAAGGAGACTTATATGATAATACAATCAATTCAAAATAGGAAATATAAACAGGAAATATTCAATACAACTCCTGAAGAATTTCAATTGTTATTTGATCAAATTCAGCAGGAACATTATGAAGAGTTATATGAAGTCGAAGCTGATGGAACTGACTCACTCCAGGATGCCTTAAAAAAAGGTTTAGAATTATTGCTTATTAACAGTGATGAAAACTTGGCTTATTGTCGTTTTCTCTGGATGACACTGATCTTAATTCTAGCTGTAGAACCTACTTTAGAATACTATGACCCTAATAATTTATTGCCAAAACAGGTGATCAATTTCATCTCATCTGTCTTGATCAATAATATTAATAATAAAATTAATACTAAGATGATTGATAATTATGTAATTGATAATTTAATAACTGAGATATTTAAATCTCATAAATCTTATTTGCAGCATAAAGAAGCAAATTTTCAGGAAATAAATGAAGCATTAGATGTTTTTTATAATGCGATTAAAGTAATTAAATATGACCAATCAGTAGAAGCAATTTTAGAAATATTAGAAGATTGCTTAGAAGGTGAGGCCATTTTTCCCGGTTCTCAAGGGAGACGGGAGTTATTTGACTGGTGGTTATTAGATGTTGTACCTGCTAGTTATAAGTTATCACCTCCTGAAATATTCTATGTAGTAGAGGGAGTAAAAAATAAAGAAGAAATTAGATTGCGTCAAACTCGGTTATTGAAAAAAATAAGCAAAAAAATCAGGTCTTCTTTACAAGATGTCATGTTAGAAGCAAAGAAATACAAAAATTATAGCTTTCCCACTCCTAGTAAAATTAGGATTACATCATCTAAAAATAGTGGTACAATACAATATAAATCAACAATTAATCAACTAGCTTATTCTTGATAGGGAGTTAAATAATAATTAGTATGAGCGAAAAACAAAACAACAACCAAGATTTAATAGGTGCATTAGTTCAATCTCTGCAAACTGGCCACTTTGAAGAAGATGAAGAAGAAATTGCTACTGAAAAAGAAAGCTATGGAGAAGAATACATAACGCAACTACAAGCAGCGTGTAAAAATTTCCTCAAAAAAGAGACTTTTCAGGTGGGACAATTAGTTAAATGGAAAGAATATCTCAAAAATAGGAAAATACCTTATAAAAATCAGCCAGCTGTTGTTGTAGAAATTTTAGAAGAACCAATTTTATCAGATGATGATGAATCTGGTAGTCCCTATTTTCGAGAAAACCTAGATATCATTTTAGGAATATTGGTGGATGATAATGTATTTCTAACTTTTTACTATGATAGTAGAAGGTTTGAATCCTACTAAAAATAGCAACTAAAGTTTAATTACCATTACATACATCCTATTGATAATCGTAGGATGTATATTTAGTATGTACATGATTAAAAATAACATCAAACAATTCAATCATCAAATTTCTATTTTTTATTATCTGCGTTTATCTGCGTTCATCCGCGTTTAATTCACTTTACAATCCTACTCCATCCAAATATCAAAGAATCAACACGGGGATCACTCTGTATTAATAAAAACTTATATTACTAAATTACCGCATATATAATATAACATTGTGAAGAATTGTTAAGAAATTCTTATTAAAAAATATTGCAATCCATTGATTTAGTTGCTAGTGTGTGTAGTGGCAACATACTGGTAAAAGCTCGGATCTAAAGAGAGGTAAAACCGATGCGCTGTATATACTCTGCCAATGAACTTCAGTTTTGAGAAAACCATCGTCAAAACGAGAAATTTCTACCTTGTCAGCAAAAGAGGGGTATTGCAGATGAGTAACAAAAAAATCTCGTGTGAATAGAATTACCATTCATCGTCTTACCCAGAGATAGGAAAAGAAAGGGAAGGCGGAAAATTTGGAGGTGAAAACCGATGAATATTCAAGGTAAAGTTGCTCTAATTACGGGGGCCTCTCGTGGCATTGGAAGAGCGATCGCATTAGAATTAGCCCAGCAAGGAGTAAAGCGGTTAATCTTGGTAGCACGCGATCTCCAAAAATTAGCCAAAGTTGCCCAAGAAATCGAAAAATTAGGAACTCAAACCACAATCATTCCTTTAGACTTAACCCAAGCAGTCAGCGTCAATATTGCGATCGCCCAAATTTGGAAAAATCACGGACCCATACACCTGTTAGTCAACTGTGCCGGGATCGCATACCAAAACTCATTTCTGCAAACCAAACTTCCCCAAGTGCAAGAAGAACTTTCCGTCAACTTATTGGGAATGTACACCCTCACAAACTTAATAGCGCGACGCATGGCCAGCCAAAAAGAGGGAACAATTGTTAACGTTTCCAGTCTCATGGGGAAAGTAGCAGCGCCAACAATGGCCACCTATTCCGCAACTAAATTTGCCATTTTAGGATTTACCCAAGCTTTGAGAAGGGAACTAGCAGAACATAACATCCGCGTTGTGGCCTTACTTCCCACCCTCACAGACACAGACATGGTGCGCGACTTAAAACTATTTCGCGGAGTCACCCCCATGACACCCCAACAAGTAGCCCAAACCCTGATCATCGGACTGCAAAAAGACAGATCAGAAATATTAGTTGGATGGCAATCTCATTTAGCAGTTTGGTGTCAAAACCTAGCCCCTTGGTTACTAGAAATAGTATTACAACTAGCAGCACCAAACAAACAACCTCAAACCAACATCATCAAGAATTTCATCACCAAAATCCAAAACTTTAACAACTCACTGTTTTCTAGAAATCGTCTAGCTTTTGGTTCAGCCCGCAAGTAATTTCATTACCCCTTCATACCAACTCTCTGAAATAAAAGCACTTAATTTTTAACTACTTGAACAATTCCTACTTTGCGAACTTTGCGAACTTTGCGGTTTATTTCAATTATGAAACAACGAACCACAAAGGACACAAAGCACACAAAGTAAAGAGAGCTTCAGAGACAGAAAAGCCCCCCTTTTTTAAGGGGGGTTAGGGGGATCTTAATTACTTTTCCTTTTCACGTAAAACCGAAAATAACCAAACCAATAAAATACATTCACAGCAACCAACAAAACCCCACCCAAATAATTTGCAATACCAGGAAATAAATAAATTGTTGCCCCCAAGACCAACAAAATTTCTACAAAAGCAGCAATGCGCCCATAATGCTTAACATCCCAATAAGAAACCGGACTGATAAAACGATAATTACTGAAGGGAAAAAAATGACGATGTGCATCATTATTATGAACAGGCAAATCTAACAAAGAGTGCAAGACCATACTAATAAAACCAACCTCAATTATTTGCCAATTTCCAAAATGGGCAATTAAAACCCCTAACAACGCTAAAGGGATCGAATGAAACGTACTCACAATAAACTGCCAAAAAGGCTGATAATAAACCTCAGACCAAATCTGCCGTTCTGGTAAACGGTAAACAAACTTCATCAAAAAATAAAACACAAATATGGGAATATCAGGAAGGATTGCACCGATGATAATAGCCGGACTTGCCTGAGTTCGTAATTGTTGATTAAAAATTACTAAATTGAGAATTGCGTGACTTGGGGTATTCATTGCTAAATATCAGGGCAAAATTGACAGTTATACCTGATTTTGGAAAAAACGAAAATGTTAAAATTACCATCTAATCTGCCCAATTTACCCGAAATAATTGATGATTTACCAAATATATCAGGTTGGGAAAAAGAAGTTCTATCTGTAGTAAACCATAATCAACCTGTATTTTTACCAACAACAAATATTAAATTAGCAGATGTAAAAGCAGTATTTGCGATCGCTCTCCATATGCACCAACCCACTATACCAGCGGGACATAATGGTTCACTGATCAGCAACCTGCAATATATGTTTGAACACCAAAACGAAGGAGACAACCACAACGCAAGACCATTTGCTTATTGTTATAGTCGCATGGGAGAATTTATTCCTGAATTAGTCCATCAAGGTTGTAATCCCCGTGTCATGTTGGATTATTCTGGTAATCTATTATGGGGACTGCAACAAATGGGAAGAAATGATATTTTAGAAAATCTCAAACGCATAACCTGTGATTCCACCTATCAACCTTATGTAGAATGGTTGGGAACAATGTGGAGTCATGCAGTCATTCCTTCCACACCCATAGCTGATATTAAACTACACATTATTGCTTGGCAACATCATTTTGCAGCAATTTTTGGATGGGAAGCACTAGCAAGAATTAAAGGATTTTCACCCCCAGAAATGCACCTTCCCAACCATCCAGATACCCTATTTGCATTTATCAAAGTCCTCAAAGAATGTGGTTATCGTTGGTTATTATTACAAGAACATACTGTAGAAACAATTGACGGTAAACCTCTAAATTATAAACATTTACCACATCGTTTAATGGCGCGAAATTCCCAAGGAGAAACAATCAGTATTACCGCCTTAATTAAAACCCAAGGATCAGATACTAAATTAGTTGCCCAAATGCAGCCATATTATGAAGCGAAAACTTTAAATAAACAACAATTAGGAGATGTTTTAATACCACCAATAGTTACTCAAATCGGTGATGGTGAAAACGGTGGTGTAATGATGAATGAATTTCCTGGCGGTTTTAAACAAGCTTGGTGGGATATGTTAGAAAATGGGGGAGGTAAAAGTGGCGTTGTCGGTGTTTGTGGTACAGAATATTTAGAATTACTAGAAGTTGCTGGTTGTCAACCAGAAGATTTTCCCCAATGTCAACCCATCGGACAACATCAAATTTGGCAGCGAATAGCTACAGATAATTATCAACCAGATGCTGTGGAAAATGCAATTCAAGAAATCAAGAAAACTAACCCTAATTTCCATGTTGACGGCGCATCATGGACAAATCATATTAGTTGGGTGCAAGGATACGAAAATGTGTTATCTCCCATGTATGAATTAAGTAATTTATTTCATGAAAAATTTGATGACTTGCTGTTAAATCCCTCAGATAAACCTGTAACTAGAGAAACCCACTACCGCCAAGTTTTATTACATAACCTCTTGTTACAAACAAGCTGTTTTCGTTATTGGGGACAAGGAGCGTGGACAGATTATGCAAAGGAAATTTACCAACGTGGTCAAAATTTACTTGAATATCCCCCTAATAAGTAATCAAACAAAATTAAATTCACTCGTTTTATGGTGAGCTGAGGTAGCAGTGTAAAATGTAAAGTTAGGTTATCGTTTAAAAAGCTGACTGCTAAAGACAGACGGCTAAATGCTGACAACGTTGCATTTGATCCCCGATTGATCCCCGTTTCTTCCTGATTTAGATAAAATGACTAGGCATAACTCCAAAATTCCCAACCACTGTTGACTGCGACATGATGATCAATCAACTGAACAATGGTTTCACCCTATTTCTGAGTCTGCTAGTTGAGGCCATGCCTTTTTTGCTGCTAGGGGTGTTATTCTCCAGTTTGCTGTTATTTTTTATTGACGAGCGCAAATTGGTAAACATAATGCCCAAAAATCCCCTGCTGGGGGCTTTATTTGGCAGTATGATCGGCTTTTTGTTTCCAGTGTGTGAGTGCGGTAACGTGCCAGTGGCACGGCGATTATTAATGCAAGGAGTACCCACACCAGTAGCCATTGGCTTTTTACTAGCAGCACCAACAATTAACCCAATTGTGATTTGGGCAACTTGGACAGCATTTAGAGATCAACCAGAAATAGTAGTGTTAAGAGTCGTATTGTCCTTAGCGATCGCTACAATTATCGGTTTTGTTTTCAGCTTCCAAAAAGATTTAAGTCCTTTCTTGCAACCGGCGATCGCACGTTATCTAAAATTTAATCCTCCCATTCAAGCCGAACCTAAACGCAAGGGAAAACGTTATCAGTTACAAGAAGAACCATCGGTTAGTCCCCTGTTACAATCAGGAACTTATATTCTCGGTGGTAAAGCAGGTATATCCACAAAGCTGGGTGGAAATTTAAACCAGGCAAATATCACAACTTCTACCCCAAATAAACCTGTTGCAGATAAACTCCGTCTAGTATTGGATAATATAGTGCAAGAATTACGGGAATTAGGCGGAGTGATGGTAGTAGGAAGTGCAATAGCAGCCGCAATTCAAGTATTAGCCCCCCGTGAACTCATCCTCAGTTTAGGTGCAGGTCCAATTACCTCAATTCTTGCCATGTTGGTACTAGCAGCAGTAGTATCAATTTGTTCCACTGTCGATTCTTTCTTCGCCCTATCTTTCGCCTCAACTTTCACCACTGGTTCATTGTTAGCATTTTTAGTATTTGGTCCGATGATTGATATCAAAGGTGTCGGATTGATGTTATCAATTTTCAAACCTAAAGCTCTATTTTATCTATTTGCTTTATCCGGACAATTAACACTTTTATTTACCTTAATTTTGAATTTGCACGTCATGTAAGCCAGTCATGTAATTTTTGTAAATTCTCCGTTATCTATGACAAATTACAACTAACATAATGACTCAATAAATAATGACTACAATCCAAAATCCAAAATCCAAAATCCAAAATCAGTTACTCCCTTGGCTAGATGTGTTAGCGATTACAGCTTGGGGAATTTTAATGCTGAAATACTGGTTCACAGGCGAACTGAATTTATTGATTCACCCAGATTTTTTTTGGTTAGTCATTTTGGGTGCTATTGGTTTACTAATCATTGGTTTTTTTAAGGGTTTACAACTTTGGAAACAACGCCGAAGGTATGAAGTACCCAATAATCAGCAGCATATAAATCTATTTCCCCCTGGTTGGAGTAGTGGGTTGCTCTTAACCACAGCAGTTTTAGGATTTATCATTACCCCCCAAGTATTTAGCTCTCAAACAGCACTAGAGCGCGGTATAACTGAACTATTGGGAGCAACACGCGCCCAACCCCAAGCCTTTCGTGCCTCCATCCGTCCAGAAGAGCGAACCCTGATAGACTGGGTACGCACACTTAACGTTTATCCAGAACCCGACGCTTATACAGGGCAAAAAGTCAAAGTCCAGGGATTTGTGATTCATCCCCCAGAATTAGATCAAAATCATTTGATATTAGCCAGATTTGTGATTACTTGTTGTGCAGCCGATGCCTATCCCGCAGGATTACCAGTTCAACTTCCAGAAAACCGCGATAAATACCCACCAGATACTTGGCTAGAAATTGAAGGACAGATGATCACAGAAAACATAGCCAATAAACGCCGATTAACCATTAAAGCTACTTCCCTCAAAGAAATACCTCAACCCAAAAATCCATATAGTTATTAGGGAATAGGTGATTGGTGATTGGTGATTGGGAAAGAAAATTTTAGATTTTAGATTTTAGATTTTAGATTTTAGATTGGAGATGACAAAAATAATCCAAAATCCAAAATCCAAAATCCTTTCATTGCATCACCAATTACCAATTACCAATCACCAATCACCAATTACCAATTACCAATTACCAATCACCAATTACCAATTACCAATCACCAATCACCAATCACCAATTACCAATGACAAAATCCTATAAATCTATCCAAGCACTAGATCGAGTTGCGATCGCCCTCATGCTGTTATTAAGTCTGCTGATTGGATTTGTGATCTGGCAAGGTGATGCAGTTAGACCAGTCGTTCGCAATTTTACTTGGCAGAATCAAAAAATCGGCGCTGAAGACACAGCTTTCACCCTCACCTTTAGTCGTCCAATGGACACCAAAAGCGTCGAGGATAATTTAAAAATCGATCCCCCACTGGCAGGTAAAATCAGTTGGGCAGGACGACGAATGGTTTACACACTCGTCACTCCAGCACCTTACGGGACTAACTATAAAGTTTCCCTAGAAGGAGCTAGAGATAAATTTTCCCAAACACAAGGCAAAAACAGGCTCATGCAAGCCTTTACAGGTAGCTTTTCTACTCGGAATCGAGCCTTAATTTACATAGGAGCTAATCAAGAAGAACAGGGAAAATTGGTACTGTATAACCTCACCCAAGAACAAAAAAAGGTACTCACCCCCAAAGACCTAATTGTTATGGACTTTGAGCCATTTCCCAACGGAGATAAAATACTTTTCTCGGCTCGCTCCTCTAAAAATCCAGACTTGCTATCAGCCCAAATTTATACAGTCACTACAGGCATTACTAGTGAACCAGGTGAACAACCAGAACCACCAGGCAAACTTGACCTGATTTTAGATAATAAAGACTATCAAAACCTCAAATTTGACCTATCTCCTGATGGACAAACAATAGTAGTCCAAAGGGGAAAAAGAGATAATCCCGGAGACTTTGGACTGTGGCAGTTGTCAACATCCAGGGACAGTTCAGGAGAAAAACCCACCCCACAACGCTTAGAAAGCCAACCCGGAGGAGACTTCCTGATTACACCAGATAGCAAAGCCGTAGCAGTTGCCCAAGGACAAGGAACAGCAATTTTATCCCTGGAAGGAGATACAACTAAACCCCTAGATTTTCTACCGCAATTTGGCTTGGTTCAAGCTTTCTCTAAAGATGGTTCCCAAGCAGCAATGGTCAAATTTAATACTGATTACACGCGGGATTTATTCTTAGTCACTAACCAAGGTGTGCAGAAACAACTATTAAAAACCACAGGTTCAATTCTCGGTTGCAATTTTGATCCTGCCTCACCCACCCTTTACTGTTTGTTAACACAGCTAGTATCACAGGAACAATACATAGAACAACCTTATTTAGTGGCGATTAACCTCAAAACCCAAGAACAAAAACCACTGTTGATGCTACCCCCCGCCCAAAGAAATGTGCAAATGAGTTTAGCACCCGATGGGTTGGCTATTTTGCTTGACCAGATAGTTCCAGTAGGAGATACGGCCACCACCCTACCAGTCAATACCTTAAAAACAGACGATGGAGAGCCGATCGCTACGAGCAGTCTGTGGTTAATGCCTCTTTTACCTATCACTGACCAAGGAAACCCCGAAATTAAGCCAGAACAACTGCCCTTAGTTGGTTTTCATCCCCTCTGGCTACCGTAAATTGGTGATTGGTGATTGGTAATTGGTAATTCAATGAAAGGATTTTGGATTTTGGATTTTGGATTGTTTTTGTCAATTCCAATCTAAGAGGTTGTTTGAAAAGTATTAGATGAAACCGATAATCTCTAGAAACCTAACCCCCCTTCCCCCCTTCCCTACAAGGGAATGGGGGTTTCAAAGCCTCTCCCCGATGCGGGGAGAGGTTTGGAGAGGGGTTTATTTATACATTAAAAACTTTTCAAACATCCTCTAAAATCTAAAATCTAAAATCTAAAATTTTCTTCCCCAGTCACCAGTCACCAGTCCCCAGTGCTTAATCAAAATTGTCAAATAAAATACTTTAAACTCTGATAATCTCTACCAAATTACAGTAGCTGAGTGCATAGGGACGGCTTGTTGACGCTCCCCGCCTTAAAAGGACGGGGATTCTTGTTTCAATAATATTTTTTAGCAACTTGGTATAACTTTTAAGAAACGTCAAGTAGGTTCACACCCTCTACCCCTGGGAAGCCAAAATAGTACACCATAGCAATCTAGACTTGTCTAAGATTTACATAGCAGTTAAACTTGGCTTCTAGAGGCAATCCTGATTACCTCGGAATCAAACATATTTGATCAGCAATGCTGCTATGAGCGTTGCTGAATATTTTTAAGCAGGTGGGTCAAGAGTGATGAATATAGGTGACACCTCAAACAATGGCACTGTGATTGAACCCCGAAATTTTGCAAATTCGCCGAAATCAGAGCAGGCGAGTTGTCCCTTTTACTCAGTTCTGCATGATGAAAATACAGCCGTGACTAATTTACCACTCCTGAACCCAGCAGATGATGTTGACGACGGGCTAAATATACAGCAGTCTGAATCTACAGTTACAGACAATTTACAAGATCATAATACCCAAAAAGATTGGATTGCAGAGCCTGACAGTGAAAAACAAGCCCTGGTAGATTCAGAATTTCAGAAGTTGTTAACCCTGAATGAAGAGTTACAAACAGCTAACGGTGATTTGTATGCTCAAGTAAAGCAGCTAAAACAAGAATTAGCTGAGGCAGAAAAGATTTTGCAGTGGCAAAAAAAACGCTCTAGTGTCACTGACTCAATGTTGAATCAACAAACTCAGGAACTAGCAACGGCTCAAGAGCAAATTCAGTCTCTTTTCCAGCAATTAGAAACGGCTGTCCAAACTGTTCAAAGTCAGGAACTGTTCATTGAAACCCATAAGGCACAGTTACAACTGAGTCAGCAAAGAATAGCCCAACTGGAAAGGGAATGTACACTGCTGCAAACTAACTACAGTGAACAATCTCAACAGCTATTACACTCAGAAAATACTTGTCGGGAATTACGTACTAGGCTAATACGCCAACAACGTCAGACTTTGCAATTTAAAGCAGCACTGGAAAAATGTCTGGATACCCCTGTCCCCAACTATGACACCCACTATGACACCAACTATGACACCCTAGAGGATACTGCCTATCATCCCCATGATCTCACTGGTGGACATAGCAGATTTTCTAGAAAAGCCAGGTCTTTGTTTCCCAATGCACAACCTATTAAACCTTGGTCTGCGGAAACCGATGCTACCCATGATACTTGTAGCACTCTACGTCAACATTTAGATAATTCCTGGCTAGAACCTTCAACTCCATGCGCTGATCAACAAGATCAACAAAATTACTCTACGTCCATTTCTGAACCTGCTGAAAAACCTTCAGCTGTGGATGATATAGAAATCCCAATACAGCGAAGTCCCCAATTAGAGGATAGTGAATCTACTGCTGAAGTTGCAGATGTTTCTTCTCCTGGAGGATCAAATTTAGATCGCCAGTTGGAAAGTCTGATCGAAATGTTTTTTGCTTCTCAGTCTGCACCCTCAACTTCACCAACCGTTAATGATACAGAAAGTCATCCAGATGATGGGCTAATCTGGGAAACCTTAGCATCAAATCTGGAGAAAAATGAGCCACTGGAAACAATCATAGAACAACCGTTAGGAACGGAAAGTCATTTCCCAGCGTTTACACTTTCATCCAGCAATGAATCACCAATAAATGCCTCCTATTCAGAAAAAGAGCAAAATATGGCAAATATTCCCGAAAATAATGATTATTGGTCAGAATTGCCAAAAGCTCATTTCACCCCAGAACCATTAGGTGAATATCACCTTGATCAAAAATCTCCTTCACCTTTGATTTATCCCCAACGTCCACCCAAGGGACGGAAATCTTTAGCATCGGTGGAACTACCAAATTTCCGCCCCAAGTCGAAAGGTCAAGAATCCAAGGACTAATGACTACTTAATTAATGACTTGTTTGGGTTACTGCTTTTGACTTAACGGTAACTACTTGATCCCGTAGTCGTGGTTTACCTGTAGAAATGGCGTAGTTGGTCACTAATAAGTTTAACCACAATCCTGGAAAGCGGTTTTCTAGCCAGCCTTGACTCCACTTCAGGAATTTGGGAAACCATGTACTTAGTAAAGCACTGGTGAATGAATAAACACCAAAGTTGAGGTAATTACTTAACCACCGAACTAAGTCTCTAAACCCTGCTAGTTCCCAAATCCATATTAATAAGGCGGGATTTTTGGTAGCGGCTTTTAAAGCTAAACGGTTAAATGTAAACCAGTCGCAGCGATCTTTAATGAAATTATCTGCTACTTCTGGGGGTTCGTCTGCTAACAAGCCAAAAAAGGTATTGAGCATGGCATTAACCCGTTGAGGTGGAATAAATTTCCCTGTGGGAACCATCATTCCTTTGGAAAATAGCCACGTGACGGAAACGTTACTTTGGTAAGCACGAATTTTATTGAGGTGACGGAAACTTAATAAGTCGTGTTTGAGGGCAGTGTTTAAGAGAGTGGTTAAACGTTCTAGGTTACGAACGAGAGAACCAAAACCAGTAAATACTAGGGGAGATTGCAGGGAAGCAGCATCACCAATGGCAATTAATCTATCAAAGGCTATGGTGCGATCGCTATCACTAACACTAAAATGCCCTGGAATATAGCCAAATGTCGGTTTTTTCCACACTAGCTGATCCATGTCACAACGGCGATATTCTGGCAAAATCGTGAAAAAGTCCTCATACATCTCTAACAACGAACCAGGATTTTTTCTATTCACTTCATGATAATGAAATAAATAAATTGTCAGTTCTTCCCCCGCAGCAGGAAATAATTCCCAAATTAATTGTCTGCCTCTAGAAATATCTCCGTGACTGTAAAGAACATCACCATACTGAGAATCCCAGACACCAGGGGCAAAACCTTTTTCAATCACTGCTCCCACGGTGGGACATACACTATCAAAGGCTCTACCCCCGTTTAATTGCCAAGCAATAGGGGAAGCTGTACCCATTGCATCTACTAATAATCTACCATTGACTTGCTGATCAATTCCAGTATTTACACTCTTGACAGTAACGGTAACTTGTGATTTTCTGATATCTGCCCGGATAAATTCTGTTTGATCCCAAATATCACCACCAGCGGCTTTAAGTTTTTCGCCGCATAATTGCAATAATTTATCTGAATCTAAAGCGATATTTAAAACAGTTGGCGTGTATAAAACAGGTGATTTTAAGTGATGCGGGTTATTAGCGTCAAAAAATTTATTAAATCCGTCTTTATACTCCCTGGCAATAATGGTTTCTAATTCTGCATTTGTTAACAAACCTAGATTGACCAAAGTTTGAATTTCATCACGAGAAATATTCCATTCTCGGTTCATGCGTCCAAAGGGTAATCTTTCCACCAATAGAACTTTATAGCCTAATTTTGCCATGACTGCGGCATGAATCACACCCAAAGCGCCACCAATATAAATGAGGTCATAAGTGTTTTCTGCTGTTTGTTGCTGATTTTCTGCATAAAACACCACCTGACGGGGTTGCTGAGGATTTTTGACACCTTCTCGCCAACGTTGCTCCCACCAGTAAGCACGTTTAAGATCATATTCCCCATGAGGCATTTTCTGGAAATACTTGACAGTTAGGGGATAATAGGGTTCTAGCTCTGCGAAAATCGACTTTTGAGGGTCAATCTTTGGTGGTTCGGGGTATTGATGGGGAAAACTGCTTCTAATACCTGTAGTCAGACGTTGCAATATTGAACCTTCGTTAGTGAAGGGTTTGTCTCCCCAACGAAACACTTTGAGGTAAGTGGTGCGCTGTACAGACCACACAAATATAGAAAGTTCGGTTGCTAAAGGTCCTTTGACAGATGCAACCGGGTTTTGTAGACGCAGACCATCTGGGGTCAGTAATTTTTCTCCATCTCCCGGCACAAAGTCTGTTTGTAGCCAGTCACGGACAGCACCACTATCGGTAGTAGGAACTTCCAAGTAAAGAATTTCTTTCATGTTCTGCTGATATCTCCTGTCTATCTACTCACTCACAAAGATTTGACTCAGGCAATAAGTACATTAAGTACGTTAAACTTCGCCCTATCAATTGTTTGAAGATTTAATGAAGAAATTTTAATAGTTTGTTAAATTTATGATTCATTTTGGAACTTATGTGGAACTTATCTAAATTTATAATAAAAAAGGCTGAAAACCTTGAGGTTAAATTTTGACGCTATGGGGAAAAACTTAACCGTCCTAGATAGTAGGGACTCAGACAACAAGCAGTTGATGAAGAACTGGTAGCTGTGGTTATTGCCGGAGTAGTCAAGCTGAGTCGCGTCCAATGTCAGTCTTTATAAGATTTAACTGCGGAGGTTTTATAAGATAATCCGCGTTTGGATGGACAAGAAAGACGCTGGTTGAGTCAGTTAGTTGCTAAAGCGTGGAAAATTGTGCCTTAATCTGTTTAAGGCAGGAGGCAGGGGAGAAAATAAAATTGATCACAAATTGATCACAAATAGCTTTAATGTATAACCTAACACACAAGTAAGCTACAAATACTCCGATGTTAATTTACTCTTTGTAGCCATATTTGTAATGCTTGATGAATAATATTTTTAAGTTCATCAACAATTAGCTGTTGGTTGGATGATTGTTTAAAGATTAAATGCCAACCTTTAAGATAAGTGATATTATCTGGAGGTAGTTCTTTAAACATTGAATTGAAACCAGTCATATAACGAAATTTCTGCGAATTTCCTGGTAAACTGTAAAAAGTATGATCAAGACTCAAATATTCTAGTTTTTCCCAAGATATACTCCCTGATTTTAAAGGAATATATCGCCAATATGTTAAATAGTCGTCCATTGTATCAATCTGCATTCTAACAATAGTTTTATTTTGGCGATTAGGAATCATTAGCCATAAAAAAAATATTATTTTTTTTGCTTTTTTATCAAAACAAAATTCAGCGCATTGCCTTATCTTATCCTTACCATACTTACTAGCATATATAATACTTTTATTGACTACAGTTTCTTCTATTCTGGAATCAAAACTTAATATCTGATGTCTTATTTGAGTTAAATTTTCTAATTCTGTATTTGTTAATACACCCAACCAATCTAATAATAATCTTGGAGGTTCTGGAATATTATCATTTTGTTGATTTTGTAAATTAACTTCTTTATATTTTATTTCTATAACCTTGGTTTCGTTTTGGCTCTCAATCGAACCTAAAGTAAAATAAAATTCTTGATTTTTACATAAAAGAGAAAATGTGTATAAATCAAGATTTAATCTACTATATTTTTTATCAATTAGATTATGGCGATGAAAACTAGGACATATTGCTAATAGTAAAATTTCTTGGTTATAATCTACATTTTCTTTAAAAGGTTGTTCTGATATTAAATTATCATAATAGCGTGTGAGTTGATTGATAACATAACGATCTTCTGTATTTTTTAGTTCAATAATAGCTAATTGATTATTTTCTCCTATTGCTAGGATGTCACAAATTTCTCCTTTTATAGATAATTGGCGTGCTAAGGGCTTTAGTGGAAATATTTCTTCTAAATTATCCCAAACAAACGTTTCTAATTCAGACTCATCAATAAATTGCCAGCCTTGTTTAGTTTTCTGCAATGCTACGTTACTTTTCATTTTGCTCATACAACAATTTTTTAAATTTATACCAAGTAATATATAATCATATTTGTTATCAGGAAGTTTGTAAAGTACAGTGTTTGTAGCTTAACTCAAATCTTGACCACTCCGTACAAACCCAGATAATCTAAAAAGATGCGCCATAAGACTACCTTATTTTTATTGGTTTTAAACGGTAGATCAAGGTTTTTGGGATTATACGGTGAAATAAAAATACATCAATTTTTGTTGGTGCAAGATGTCAGTTAATGCAATGCTCGGTATTCCTCTAGCAGTAAGCTATTACGCAGATAAAGTTGATCATCCTAATGTGGGTTTATAGTCATCTTTAGATGACTTTTGCTATGAGACTGGGAATTCATTCCCAGGCGGGTTATCGGTTTTACGTAAAATTAACACTTAAAAAACTTCTCTTTCTCTTTCTCTTCCTTTGCGTCTTTGCGTCTTTGCGTGAGAAAAATATCCATAAATAGTAAGGGTTTAGCAATGCTAAACCCTTACATAAATTATTGATTTTTGAGTAATTAAAAAACTACTGCCAAACGTAGATAAGCAAAAACAAAATAATCCAGATAACATCAACAAAGTGCCAAAACAACGAAGTTGAATTAACACCAAAGTGTCCGTTATCGTAATTACCGGGAATAAAAGAACGAATCAAAATAATCGACTGTAATAAAATCCCGGTGAAAACGTGCAAACCATGAAACCCAGTTAATAGGTAAAACATCCCGCCATAAGTACCGGAAGTAAAGCCAAATTCTAATTGACTCCATTCCACATATTGACCATATAAAAAGTAGCTACCCATTGCCATTGTAGCTAACAAATATATTCTAAATCCTGGTAAGTTACCACGTTGTAAACATCTTTCAGCAAAGTAAATCACAAAGCTGCTAGAAACCAGAATGATTGTATTAATTGTTGGGGCGACTACTTCTAATCCTTCAACACCAGCAGGAAGCCAATTAGGGTTTGTTGTTTTGTAGATGATATAACCAGCAAAGAAGCTTAAAAAGATGACGCTTTCTGATAGCAGAAAGACAATAAAACCAAACATTTTACTGCCTTCTTCGTCGTGTCCATGTTCATGGGCTGGATGATGTATTTGCGGTGTTTTGACTGAGCTATCCATTGGTAATGTTCTCCTTTTATTTTGTCCATACATTTGGATAAGATCCCCGACTTCTTTGATAATCTTGTGAGTAAATTATGAATTAATTGCAGAAGTCGGGGATCTGGGTATCACAACTAAATACCTACATTGTTATTCGGCTGTTTTTATGGTTTGGGGTTCTAGGTTGGCTGTTAATGGTTCTGATTTTCCGTAACCGTAAGGTTCACTAATAATGATGGGAATTTCTTCAAAGTTCTCTACAGATGGAGGTGAAGAAATTAGCCATTCTAAACCAATTGCTCGCCAAGGGTTAGCAGGTGCTTTTTCACCTTGTAACCACGAAACCAAGATGTTGAAAATGAAGGGTAAAGTGGACATTCCTAATAAGAATGCACCTAAACTAGCAAGAACATTCCAAAATGTATATTCTGGTGCGTAGGAAGCAACTCGGCGTAACATCCCTTGCAAACCTAATGGGTGCATGGGTAAAAAGTTTAAGTTTGTACCGATAAATGCTAACCAAAAATGTATTTTTCCCCAACCTTCGTTAAACATCCTACCTGTCATTTTGGGAAACCAATGATAGATGGCTGCATACATTCCCATTGTGACTGTTCCGTACAATACATAATGGAAATGTCCAACGACAAAATAGGTGTTATTAACATGAACATCTACTGGTACAGAGGAAAGCATAATTCCTGTAATTCCAGCAAAAACGAACATGATTAAACCACCTAATGCAAATAACATTGGTGTATTTAATTTTATTTTTCCACCCCAAATTGTCGCCACCCAAGCAAATACTTTAATTCCTGTGGGAACAGATACAAACATGGTTGTCACCATGAATAGTAACCGCATCCAACCAGGTGTTCCACTCACATACATATGGTGTACCCAAACAATGGCACTCACCACAGCAATTAACATCGAAGAAATGGCAACTACTTTATAACCAAATAATGGTTTGCGGGAATAAACAGGGAAAATTTCTGAGAAAATTCCGAAGACTGGGAGAATAATTACATAAACCGCAGGGTGGGAATAAAACCAGAAATAATGTTGAAACATTACCGGGTTTCCGCCTTTGCTGGGGTCAAAAAATGCAGTTCCAACTGTTAAGTCAAACAGCAACATTACCGCACCAGCAGTTAAAGCAGGTAGTCCAAATAATTGAATAATTTGGGCGCTAAATACTGCCCAGACAAACAAGGGCATTTTAAAAAAGCCCATTCCTGGCGCACGCATTTTCACAATGGTGGTGACAAAATTCACCGCACCCATAATAGAAGAAACACCGGAAACAGCTACCGCTAATAACCACAAAACTTGTCCATTTATTAAATGTCCTGTGGGGTTTTGTAAACTCACTGGAGGATAAGCCCACCAACCAGCTTGGGCAGGTCCACCGGGGACAAAAAAGCTGGACATGAGTAAAATTCCCACTACTGGGACCATCCAAAAAGCGGCAGCATTGAGGCGAGGAAATGCCATATCTCGCGCCCCGATCATGATAGGTACGAGATAGTTTGCTAAACCAACAAGGGAGGGAAATGTCCACAGGAACAGCATTACTGTTCCGTGCATTGTGAACATTCCATTATAAACTGTACGGTCAATTAAATCAGATTCAGGGGTGACAAGTTCGCCCCGTAAAATCATCGCAAAAATGCCACCAACTAGGAAGAAAATAAAGGAAGTAACGAGGTATTGAATACCGATTACTTTGTGGTCTGTGCTGAAAGTGAAATATGTTTTCCAGTGAGTTGGTGTTGAATGATGATGTGATTCACCACCAAGATTAAGTGATATGTTTGTCATGGGATTTTAGATTTTAGATTTTGGATTTTGGATTGAAGAAATGTCCTGTAAATCCTGATGCAGAGAAAGTGAAAAGCTCACGCAAAGGCGCAAAGGCGCAAAGGAAGAAAGAAAGAATTAATTAACCTGCAAAATTAACTACTGGAGGTGCAGCAGGTTTGACGGTTTCCCAACCAGTTTGTACATTTTGGTTGTGATTTTGGGCGTATTCTGTAGCGGCTTGGTTTGGTGCAACTGTGGGACTATGGGTAGCGGCTTTTTTCAACCAATCGTGATATTCTTCTGGGGTTTCTACTACTACGTTTGCTTGCATGGTGGCAAAGTATGTACCGCTATATTGGGAGTCGGTGAGGCTATATTTACCGGGACGAATGGGGGTAAATTCAAAGTCTATGGTTTTACCAGGAACGATGTCTTGTTTAACGCGAAATGCGGGAATATAAAATCCGTGGAGTACGTCTTCTGATTGTAGGGCTAAACGGACTCGGCGATCGCTTGGTAAATGTAATTCTGTACTTGTAATTCCCTGTTCAGGATAACTGAATACCCACGCCCATTGTTTAGCAATTACGTCAATTTTTTCTAAGGGTTCACTAACAGTTTCTCCTGGTGTTTCTTGCACTTCTGCATGGGCAATTTGCACAGGTAAGGGGTTATGTAAATGTAATAATTGGGAAGGTCCTTGAATCCCCATGTTTTCATACACTTCATAACTGTAACTTGCTATCCACAATACTAACATGATGGGAATAGCAGTCCAGACAACTTCTAAAGTGATGTTTCCTTCAATATGTGGACCATCACTAAAGTCATAACTTTTGGCACGATGAAAAAGAACAGAATACAAAATAGCGGCGGTGACACCTAAGAAGATAAAAGCCCCAATTGTCACCAAAAAGCTAAACAAATCATCAATCAAATGTGATTCAGCCGCTGCTTGGGGGGGAAGCCAAGAATAGGCTTGTTTACCGATGAAAATACTGGCAACTGTGATGACAAAACCCCCCGCCATCACTAGGAAAAGATTTAAAGTCAACCGAATGTTCATAGTTAGTCATTAGTCATTGGTCATTAGTTATTAGTTATTAGTTATTAGTCATTAGTTATTAGTTATTAGTCATTAGTTATTAGTTATTGGTGATAATTATTTATTTACCAATCACCAATTACCAATCACCAATTACCAATCACCAATTACCAATTACCAATTACCATTACTTCAATACTTGATTGATATCTTGTCCCATTCTTAACAAGTTATCCGCAGTGTTATGTACACCAAATTCGGCTGCTAATTGTGCGCCTAATGTGCCGTGAAGATACATTAAGGCCATGATGAAAACTCCGGCAAAAATATAACTCCAACGCACTTGCATATCGGAATCTTTACAGGTAATGTAACGTTGCCATCCCCGCCAAAATGTCATTCCTACCATTAAAGCTAAGAGAAAAACACCGCCCACACCATGCCACATCATGGTGGACATTGCTTGCAAACCCCAGGAACTTTTTAAATGTACTGGTGGAGTTGCTAACAACATTTCATAAAAACCCGCAGCAACGGTGAAAAATGTAATCACAGAAGCAGCTACCATGTTGTACCAACCAACTTCAAATAATTGGGCGCGTTCTACAGCTAAACCCAATGATTTAAATAACCATTGTTCTATGGGGAAAAGTACAGCAACTAAATCAAAAATTACCCCAATAATGAACAATCCTAATGTGAGGTGAACTAGGTTAGGATGAATAGGAATTGCGTAAGGTAGTCCGTTTGCCCCCATCTGGGCGCTGACTTGATCAATTAATTCTGAATTCATGGTAATATTCCATCCTTTACGGCTTCCACAACGGGTACTGTATGTATTCCATAAACCCACACTAATTCATCACCAAGATATACTTGAAAACCAACAAGTATGGTTAAAAGTAAACAAACTGCTAAATAATGAATTGGCAATCTTTGGGGATCACGACTGCGAAGTACATAACGCCAAGCTGTGATGGCTGCTAAAATTCCTGATAGTGACCAACCGATTAAGGTATGGTAATTTAATACTGATTTGACGATGTTGTAAGGTTTGGCTAAACCAGCTTCGTACTGTCCAAAAATAATGGCTATGAATATGGATACGGTAGCTACAAATAAATTCCACCAACCCACTTCATAAAAACGAGTTTTGCCAGTTAAAAAGCCAATTAAATCACAGAAAACTGCAAATAAGATCATGGCAATTACAAAGTGAACCACGATGGGATGCAGTGGATCTGGATATGGTAAATTGTGGTCGTTCAACGACGTTAAATACTCAATCATCAACTTCTCCTAGATTTATAGAATACTCCTTAGACCAACTTCAATAATTCATCAAAGTTACTACTATTAATCACGACTACTCATATTTTTTAGAATATTTATGTGATATTATTCTGTTAATATGGTGTCATTTTTGTATTGATTAACAGCTAATTTGTCAGCAATTTTTAGCAAAGGATGTGAAGTCAATTCATATACTCATAAAAACAGTCTGTAACAGCAATTTTTGATGTAGCTAAATTCAATTGCTGTTAAGTTGCTGTTCAGGCTTTTATTTACTAGACCTATTGGTTTAGGTTACGTAAATTTTTATTAATTGTCAAAAAAAACTAAAAGTTAAACTTTTAGAATGAGTAGAGAGCAAAGGTACAGAGCAAGAAGGGGAATATGATAATCTGAATATCCTTGCTTTCTGTAGATATTATGAAATACAAAGAAAAGATTTTGATGTCTAGTAGTGTACATTTAATAATTATTACTTTGTTTGATAAATGACAGAAATTTATGTAATTTATGGTATGTACAAAAACTATCTCTGTTGTTAATGGGATCTAATTAAGAATTATTCTAAATTAGATATTACCAATTACCAATTACCAATTACCAATTACCGAATTTGCAATATTGATAAAAATGTACATTCCCAAACTAACCGGGGTTGAGCATAAGATAATAAATTCTTGCGAGTTTTTTCTAATTGTTCAATAATACCAGGTTTATGTATTTGTTGCCAGTAAAATTGTTGTAGATAATCAATTAACCATAATTGTGCTTCTGTGTCTAATTCTTTATCAATTTTCTTCGCTAGTTCTAACGCATGACGATAAGATTTAGGTGTTTTTTTTACTTCTTGGAGTAATTCAGTATTAATACTTTGTAATTGCTGATAAGCTAAAATTGCACTTCCTGGACTACCAGCAGCTATACTTAAAATTTCTGGATGTTGTAAAATTTCTGCATTTCCTTTAGTTGTTAAAACCTGAGTTAACGCAGTATAATCTAATCTATAAAAAGGGATTTTTTGACAGCGAGAAACCAAAGTTGGTAAAATTGCATCAGGAGAAGGAGCGATTAAAATTAAAGTCGCTTGTCCTGGTTCTTCCAAAGTTTTCAGTAAAGCATTAGCAGCAGATTCAGCCATTGTTTCTGCTTGTTCTAAAACTACTACATTTCTGGGCGCTTCCAAAGGTGGACGGGATAAAAATTGGGTAATTTCTCTAATTTGTTCTAAACGAATAACTGGAGGTGCTTTGCGTTTTACTCCTTTTTCTGCTGCTTCTGCTGCTGTTAACCTTTGTCCTTGATATTGATAAGTTGGTTCTACCCAAAATAAAGCGGGGTGGTTTCCTTGACGAATACGATTTTTTAAAATAGATAATTGTTCAGGTTTTACAGAACTAGAAAATAATAATTCAATAAAACATTTAGCGGCTAAACTTCTACCCACACCATCAGCACCAACAAATAAATAAGCTGGTGCGACTCTGTTTTGTTTAACAGAAGATGTTAATAAATCTATTGCTTGTTGTTGTCCAACTAGTTCTTCAAACATAATTTATAAGGAGTCAGGAGTCAGAAGTCAGAATATTTGTGAAAATCATAAATTCATCCCTCTTCATCTGCGTTTATCTGCGTTTATCTGCGTTCAATTATTCTAGAAATTAAAACTTCTTGAACATTTTTATTGACAACTTCCTGACTTAAACTACCATCAACTCGAAAAATTCGAGAAGGATAATTTGCAGCTAATTCAGTATATCCTTGCTGTACACGACGATGAAAATAAATAGTTTCCTGTTCAATTCTATCTAATTTACTTTGACCACGTTTACGAGAAAGTCCTAATTCTACATCCACATCTAACCAAATAGTCAAATCACTTTGTAAACCACCTGTAGCAATATAATTTAATTGATTAATTAAACTCATACTTAAACCCCTACCATAACCTTGGTAGGCAATAGTAGAGTCAGTATAGCGATCGCATAAAATATATTTTCCTGCTGCTAAATTTGGCTTAATTTCCTGCTCGATGTGTTGCGCCCGATCAGCAGCGTATAATAATAATTCCGTCACCTCACCCACAGGTTTATCCTCTGATTTTTCCAGCAATAGCTGTCGTAAGTGTTTCCCTAACTTTGTTCCCCCTGGTTCACGAGTCAGAATAACTGATACATTTAGAGTTTCTAACCACTGACTACACAGTTGCATCTGAGTAGTTTTACCACAACCTTCCACACCTTCAAATACAATTAATTTACCGCTCATATTTTGAAAATTTCCTATTACCGATTTTTTTTAACCTTATTATCGCTCGCTAGGCCGCAATTAGATATTTAATCTCGTGGTTATCAGTTAGTTGTACCACTCAATTCTGTAATTATCACAGATATGATTAAATTGAATCTGGAGGTATTGGGTATTGTCTGTCCAGAAACAATTATTAAACTTGGCTTTACTTTAAGATAGATCCCCAATTTCTTAAACAAGTCGGGGATCTGGGTATGCAAGATTCCTATAGCTGAATACTTACGCACAACCTATAGTTACCAAGACAGCGATCGCAATCTTGGCATCATCTTTAGTCCTAATTACATCTTTTACCTGTTCCTGACTCCTTAATAGCGAAGCATGGAGTTAGCCATTCTCCTGACTCCTGCTATAACTGATCACAGGTAATGACTACATAGGAATATACTGTGCTAGAGTTTTAGTTAAAGTAGTTTTGGGAACTGCACCGACCACTGTATCAACTTGCCTACCCCCCTTAAATACCATGATAGTGGGGATGCTACGAATACCATAATGACTAGCAACTGTGGGATTTTGATCTGTATTCACTTTCACCACTTTCACCTGTCCATCATATTCAGCGGCCACTTCTTCAACAACAGGAGACAACATTCTACAAGGTCCACACCAAGGGGCCCAAAAATCCACTAAAACCGGAGTCTCACTATCCAACACTTCCTGTTTGAATGTTGCTTCTGTGACATTGGTAATAGTCATAGTTGTTCTCCTGATCTGAGCGAATTAACTTGAAAGCTCGACATTTACTCATGCTGCAATATTGACTTATTTAGGGATTTTACCGCAGAAAACGTTTGTTTATAGATGAGCATAGTTTAAATGATTATTACAATACCTCTACATCTAGATATCATCGTCTGACCTAAGAGTTAAAATAGAAACCGAAAAATCATTAGAGGTATTTATGATGAGCGATCGCGACTATACTCTAATCATTGATAAAAGTGGCAGTATGTCCACCCCTGACCAAGTTGGTGGTAGAAGTAGATGGGAGATTGCCCAAGAGTCTACCCTCGCTTTAGCTAGAAAAGCAGAACAATTTGATCCCGATGGGATTACAGTTTATGTCTTTTCTGGGCGATTTAAACGTTACGAAAATGTCACTTCCGCCAAAGTTGCCCAAATATTTCAAGAAAATGACCCTGCGGGTACAACCAACTTAGCAAGTGTATTACAAGATGCCCTCAACAATTATTTTCAGCGTAAAGCTTCAGGGCAAACTAAACCCAATGGAGAAACAATTTTAGTGGTAACTGATGGTGAACCTGATGATCGCAAAGCCGTATTTGAAGTCATCATTAGCGCCACTAGGCAAATGGAAAGAGATGAAGAATTAGGCATTTCTATGATTCAAGTAGGTTCAGATGCTCAAGCTACAAAATTTCTCAAAGCACTAGATGATCAGTTGCAAGGTGTAGGCGCTAAATTTGATATTTGTGACACCGTGACTTTAGATGACTTAGAAGAAATGAGTTTGGCAGATGTATTGATGAATGCCATTACTGACTAATTAGGGTTTAGTGAAAAAGTCTTGTCGTGAAGCTAGGGAATAGGGAGAAAGATTTTAGATTTTAGATTTTAGATTTTAGATTGGAATTAACAAAAACAATCCAAAATCCAAAATCCAAAACTCCAGCATAGCTGCTTCCTGCCTCCCGACTCCTGACTCAAAACCATCAACTCAACTTTAATAGCTACTTTAATAGCTGGATCACTGGAGAATGGAAAAATGTTAGAAAATCGTGATTACACTTTAATTATCGACAAAAGCGGTAGCATGGCCACCCCAGATCAAAAAGGAGGCAGAACTAGATGGGTAGCAGCACAAGAATCTACTTTTGCATTAGCTAGTAAATGCGAACAATTAGATTCAGATGGAATAACGGTTTATTTATTTTCCGGTAGATTCAAACGTTATGAAAATGTCACATCTAGTAAAGTAGCGCAAATTTTTCGGGAAAATGATCCAGCCGGGACAACTGATTTAGCAGGTGTATTGAAACACGCTACTGATGATTATTTTCAGCGTAAATCTAGCGGACAAACTAAAGAAAATGGAGAAACAATTTTAGTTGTAACTGATGGTGAACCTGATGATCGTAAAGCAGTGATGAAAGTTATTATTGAAGCATCGCGCCGACTAGATAGAGATGAAGAATTAGCCATTTCCTTTATTCAAGTTGGTACTGATGCCCAGGCTACTCGCTTTCTCAAAGTTTTAGATGATGAACTGCAAAGTGCTGGGGCAAAATTTGATATTTGTGATACAGTCACAATGGAAGATATGGAAGAGATGAGTTTATCAGAAGTGCTATTGAATGCCATCAATGACTAGCTAAACTCACTAGCTAAACCCATAATGAGGAGTGTTCACAATGGACTCCATTGATAAGTTATTAGCGGAAATTCAGGCTGAATACAAAGGGGAAAAACCTCAACCACAGCAGCCACAAAAGCCAACAGTAACTACAGCCAAAACCTTTATTACTTCTGCTTCTGGGTCTGATGGTTTAATAGATCACTTATTAGCAGATGTCAAAGCTGATTTTGCTGAACAAGATGCGGCTGAAGAATTGAGAAAAAAGCAAGAATTAGAACAGGAAAAAATTCGTCAAGCACAACTTAAAACTCAACAAATTGAGAATTTGCAGAAGCAAGCTCAAGCATGGTTATCTAAATTAGATCCCTTCTCATCTGAAGGACTTTGGTTTGAAAGGTTTGCTCAAGCATACCCATCAAAATTAGATGCTGCCATTGAATATTTACAAAACAATTAGTAGCAATATCCAGATACTCGACTTTTCACAGAAGTTGAGTATTTTATTTACAGCAGCTTTCAGTTGTCAGTAGCAACAATAGCTGCATCAATTCCTTCCCACATTTCTGAAAGGGGTATAGTTTGTCCGCTTAATGCCTCTTTTATGCCTTGACGAATACCTTCAATTACAATTTCTGTGGGTGTTTCTTCAGCAGATGAATCTGTCTCTAAACCGATGCGAAAGTAGTGAATTAGGTCATAAATTTCTGCTAATTTATCTTCGGGAATATCTCGCAGTTCTTGGATAATTTTATCAATCAGCATTAATTAAATTCTCCTTTGGTTGGTGGTGAAAAAATTAGATTTTTTAGTGAATATTACTCAATTATTTCCTCATATTGATTAGTATCTTCTGTTCCCAATTGTTTGATTTCTGCTAACACTTCTGTTAAAGTTTTTTCATCTAACCATTGATGACGTTCTTTGGTATAGTCTCCCTTACCAGGACTGAAATATTGAATAAACCGAATAGTATCGGTAATTCCTAGAGAGTTAATTAAGGCATTATAGCCTTGTTTAATAATTTCATTTTGGGTTTTCATCATTGCTTTCCTCTGTTATATTCTACCTTAGTTAGTGAGAAAAATCATTAAGAAGTAGCTTTTTCAATTATATAATCTATAGCAATCCTAAATGATTATAGAACGATTAGATCATAGTTACTATTGGCGTAAATCGAACTAGATTAAGACTTTGAGTATCCTAACCTTACCAAATCATTTGTACTATTTGTTCATAACTCAAATCGGATTGCTATAGAGCCTGTTTAACTGTATTAATCCTTTCAGCAACTTGATCAGGTATTTCAATATCAAACTCTTCTTCTATAGCCATAACTAATTCAACAGCATCAAGAGAATCAGCACCTAAATCTTCAATAAAGTTTGTATTCAAGTCAATTTTGTTTTCATTAACATTTAATTGCTCGCTAATAATTCTTTTCAACTTTCTAAATACTTTTTCATTGAAATTACTATTATTAGCTGTAATCATTGGTTGAGGCACTGAATCTTCAACACTTGATTGTTCTTCTACTTCTTCTTGCGATTCATCTCTAATATTAAAATAGTGAAAAAGATTAGCAACGGTTAAATCTGATGCTTGTTGTAAATTAGATGTGACTAATGTTCTATATCCAGAAATTGCAGCTTGTTGACTCACATAATTTTCATACTCCCGACGTAATTCTGGCGCAAACATAAATAATAATTGATCACGTAAAGAATAAAAATGAGATTTTTCGGCTATATTTTCATAGCTGATTTGTTCTGGTGGTATTTCTGAATTAGTTATAGTTTGGGTAATTTCTGAATTATGAAAATCAGCACTATTTAAAAGTTTTAATTCTGCTGGAGGGAGAGATTTTACCCAATCTACATGATTTTGCCATGATTCGATGATTACTAAATCATGATTGTGAATGCGGGTAAGTTCAGGAAAGAGAAAATCAAGTTCGTCATGAGATTCACATTTATCAATTACAGTATGGGCATCTTCACATATTTTAGTTTGGAGTTGGTTGAGGCGATCGCTCACCACAGAAATTTCATTTTGTACCTGATAAGTGGTAATAATTGCTTGTTCAATAGCCCAAGAACATTCTAACCGGCGCAGTTGTCCAGGCGCACAGGTTTCTGCTAATAAATGAGGATTAGTATAATCTGCTAAAGCCTCAAATAACATACCTCTAGCAGCGTCAATTTCTGCATTTCTGCGACTAATATCTTGTAATTGCATAGCAGAACGTAAACGATTTATAGCTTGCACAAATAAACCATAGGCTCTAATTAAAACTGTGCGATGTTGTTCAAATTTAATATCTTGGGCTACCTGTTCAATTAACTGTCTAATTTCTGCTCCTTGGTCTTTTAAGGCTTGTTTAAGGTCAATAAAGCCATTTTTGACCTCTAACCGCATTTGCTCCACTTCTTTCCTCAATTTCAGGGTTTGGTGTAAGTTCACTGCTGTTAATGCTACACCTGCAACTGTTCCTACACCGATGAGGGCGGTTGTTGCTTGTAATACTCCTATGCTGTTTTGGATTGTTTGCAAGCTACCCATAATTGCTGTAAAGTTTTGCTGATTTTGATACATCTGCAACCCAGTCATGATAAAATTAGGAGCAGCTACCAATGGTGATAATGGATTGACAACACCAATAGCATGAGACACAAACTGACCTGTAACAGCATCTCTAGCGATGCTTAGGGGTACACCATTACTAAAGACGGGAATATATTTACCAGCTTCAATACCAGCTTGAATGAGAGATGGAAATTGATACGTCATATCTTTACCCAGTTTATTGAATCAATATATACTTTTCTAGTATAACTTATTAGTTTCAACACAAATAACCGTAATTACTCGGTAAATAAGTTAAATTTGATTAAATTAGGGAATAATAGTTTTTACACACTCTATCCACTGGTGATTTTTATGGATACTTCACGAGTTACTTCTGAGATTGTTGATTTATTATCACGCATCACAGGACAAAAACTGAGCCAACGGGATATCACACCACAGGTATTATTTTTAGCTAGTTTAGTAACAGTGCTACTAGGAGTAATGCTTGTAGATGGGACAGTTTCAGAAGCAGAAAAACAACATTTACAGAAAATTTTATCTCGATTTAGTCAATCAAATAGTGATGTACAGAAATTAACAAACTTGATGATTAAAGGAGTTAAAGAAAATCAAATTTATAAAAAAATTCAGGATTTGTTAAAGTTAACATCTCCACTTTCTGAATCAGAAAAAATATTATTAATTGGTTTTGGTTATGAAATGTCAGCTGCCGATGGTAATATAGACATCAAAGAAAAGCAATATTTAGGAATAGTTGCTAAAAATTTAGGTATTAAATCTGAATATTTAGAAGTTTTTGAGATTGCATTTACTCATCAAGGAAAATTTGATGCAAGTGCTTTAAATGAAGTACATTTTTTACTAGATCCTTCTCGGTTTCAAGAACTTGATACAGTCTTTGTAAAAGCTGCAAGTGATATGTTGGCAATTTTACCTGCTAAACGAGAAATTAAAACTACTCAAAAGCATACAAGTGTATCCTATGATAAGTTGAAAAAGTTCCAAGTCTATCGTCAGCAATTAGATAAATATTGTTATCAAGTATTTCAGATAATTCAAGAATGCCAAAACCATAATTTATTACCAAATACTCTCATCAATGAGATGAGTACAGTATCTAAAAAAATACAATCTCAGCGATTTAGGTTAGCTGTAGTTGGAGAATTTAGTCAAGGTAAATCAACGTTATTAAATGCTTTGTTAGGTGAAGAAATTCAGCCAGTTAGAGCAATTCCTTGTAGTGGTGCAGTTACAGTTTTAAAATATGGAACTCAAAAGCGGGTAATTTGTCGCTATAAAGATGGAAGAAGTGAGGAAATTGCTTTTGAAGAGTATAAAGTAAAAGCTACAATTTCTAAAGAAGCTGCTCTAGAACATCGTAGTGATGAATTAGCACAATCTAATATTGAGGAAATTATTTTTGAACATCCTGAATTAGCATTATGCAAAAATGGTGTAGAAATAGTAGATTCACCTGGATTAAATGAACATCCTCAAAGAACAGCTATTACTCAAAAAATACTAACAGATACAGATGCAGCCATTTTCTTAACTAATGCTATGCGTCTACTTCCTGAAAAAGAAAAAGAATTACTGCATGATGTAAGATATCAGCTTAATAATAGTTCTAAAAAAGAACCTGCTGATAATCTTTTTGTGTTAGTAAATTTCATGGATAACCTTGATACTCAAGAAGATGTTCAAGATGTAAAACAAAGACTTGAAAGTTTTGTCAAAAAAGAAAATTTACTTGTTTTCAAAGAAATAAATCGTGTACATTATATTTCTGCTAAAACAGCATTAAAATCAATTCAAAATGGAAATAATGATGAATATTTACAATCTTTCCAAATGTTTACTCAATCTCTAGAGAAATTCCTGACTTTAGAGCGTGGAACATTAAAAATTAATCGTGCAGTTAATGATATAACCCAAGTAATTACCAAATGTTTAGACAGTTTGGATATTGTCGAGGAATCATTAGACGGAAAAATAAAACTTTCAGCGACAGGAAAACAAGAAATTTTGGAAAAAATAGGTGAAGCTAGTGGGTGTGATGTCAGGATTCGTATTTTAGTAGATCATTTGATAGAATCAGTGATGGAGCAAGCTAATATATCTTGGAATGAATGGGTTGAACATTTAGAGGTTCGTTTAATTTTAAAATCGACTGAATGGACTTCTAAGCATTCAGGAATTTGGAGCAGAGATAAATTAGCTCAAGATTATGCAAATCAATTTAATAAAGACATTTCTCAAGAACTTGAGAGTTGGATAAATGATGAACTAAAAGAAAATATTTTGAAAGAACCTTTAGAAAGATTAGATAATGCTGTAGAGAAGGAATTTGAAAAAATTCAGTCAGAGTTCCACACCCTAAATTATTTCTCCCAAAATCAATCTACGAATTGGAAGTTTTTGGATGATAAAAATAGTAATTTAAGTGTAATTAATAACTCTAGTTTCTGGGGTGCTTTTGGTGCAATAGGTATTGGTGCTGCATTAGTACCAGTAGTGTTCTTTGCGGGTCCAATTCTAGTAGCACTTCTTGGAGGTGCAGGTGCTGGATTACTTGGAGGTGGAGGAATAGCTATACTTGAAAATAGTATTACAGAAAATGTTTTGAAGTTAGGTTGTGAACAATTTGTTAATTCTGTAGATGGTATATTTGAGCGAATTGATAAAATGATATACTCATTGTTTAATGAGCGAATAAAAAGAGTTAACGAAGTTGTTGAAGAAACAATATCAATATATGAAAATGTTTTAGAACAACAAGAAAAAGCTCACCAAGAAAATCTAGAACAACGGGAAACAGAAAAAGCATTTATTAACCAAAAACGCCAAGAACTTGAACAAGTGCAGAAAGAATTACAAACTATGATCAATAAATCCTAGATCCCCGACTTCTTTTTTCAATCTTATTCATAATTTTTTGGTTATTTAGTCATCTTTAGATGACTTTTGCTATGAGACTGGGAATTCATTCCCAGTCGGGATATGGATTTTACATTAAAATAGTTAGGGTATCTTGCATATTTTATCAGCAAGCTACATAATTAATTATACAATAAATCAAACTATTGATTACAAATAAATGTTACTATTAAAGTACGAGCAGTCATTCAGCGACTAGAAGCTGATGGTTGGTATTTAGCCAGAACAAGAGGAAGTCACCGACAGTTTAAACATCCTCATAAACTTGGTACTGTTACAGTTTCCGGTAAACCTAATATTGATGTACCCATTGGTACAATAAAAAGTATATGGAAACAAGCTCAATTGGAGGAAGAATAATGCGTTATACAGTAGTAATTGAAAAAGGAAATACCAGCTATGGGGCTTATGTTCCCGACTTACCCGGTTGTATAGCTGTAGCTGAAACATTAGCAGAAGTTCAACAACTAATTGTAGAGTCCATAGAATTTCATATAGAAGGTTTAATAGAGTCAGGTTTACCAATTCCTCAACCTACAAGTATCGCTCAAGAAGTTGAGGTTTTAATTTAAGTAGTAAATTCCTGACATCAATTGATAGTTTACTCAAAGTATTTATTATCCCACTGCAAAACCTGTAAATTGCCGTTTATAAGGAGCATGAAATCCTAAAACAATATCTTCTTTAGGGACACCAGCAGCCGTTAATTCATTAGCAACACCAACTTCTGTACCATCTCTTTGTATCCAGATTTTATCATCTTTAATATCAACATGAATGATCACCCCATAAGTTCTAATTTGTTGTTTCCAACCAATATTTAATACTTGATAATGATGACGTTGGGTATCAAAAAGCAATTGAATTTCTGTACCATTAGCGATATCATTTCTGGAATGATTGCTTAAAATATCTTGAATAATTTGCGAGTAATTTATTCTTTCCATAAAACAATCTCCTGGGATAAAAGTTAAAAATTTTTTGGTTATTTAGTCATCTTTAGATGACTTTTGCTATCAGACTGGGAATTCATTCCCAGTCGGGATATGGATTTTACATTAAAATAGTTAGGGTATCTTGCATATTTGATCAGCAAGCTACATAATTAATTATACAATAACAATACCTTAGCCAATTTACGAGGGTGAGATGATGATGCTTTAACCATTAACTCCCATTTATCTGAGACTTGGCAAAAACAATCACTACTAAAAATTCCTTTAAGGTTTACCACAAGGGTTTTTTAATGTATTGACCGTAGGATAAGGGTTTGGTGATTCTAAACTACCTTTTAATCAAAACGCTCATGTATGCTTATTTTTGCCAGTTTTGCCGGAAATTATCAAGGCTCTTTTTTTGGCTAAGGTCAGGGGAAACGCATCTAAATCTTATTGACAAAATACCGTTTTAATGTATAGACCAATAAATCCCTATTTATCGTTTGATTGATTTTTTCAGGATCATGGTGATGGACTAAAATATTGTCAATAAGTGGTCGTTAATGCGAATATTTTGGTCGTTATTGAGATTGAATCGCCCTTATTGATAAGATGCGTTTCCCCTGTGGCTAAGGTATTGACAATAAATCAAAGGATTGATTACAAATAAATATCTGAGTAGGGAACAGGGAACAGGGAACAGAAGGCAAAAGGCAAGAGGCAGGAGGCAGAAGGCAGAAGGCAAAAGTTAATATTCTTCCCCTGCTTCCCCTGCTTCCCCAGTCACCAATCACCAATCACCAATCACCAATCACCAATCACCAGTCCCTATAATTAGCCTGTATAAATAATTTTAGGTGATATCTGGGTTGGAAGATAGCAATTGAGGAAAGTATCATAAAACATGAATTATGAAGCTGGAATTGAAAAATCTGTATGCTTCACAATTCATGTTTTTTACTGGCTATCAAACTAAAGTCAAGATCAAATAAAGAATTTGAGCTTTGAGTTATGATTTTTTAACTCAAAACTCAAACCTTCACCAAATCAGCGGAACATTTAAGCCATTTGATTTTCAATCGCCCACCGTGCTAACTCAGTACGGTTGTGGAGATTGGTTTTACCCAACATATTGGAAACATGGCTTTCAACAGTACGCTGACTAACATTTAGTTCTTCAGCGATTTCCCGGTTAGCTAAACCCCTAGCCACAAACTGAACCACTTTCAGTTCTGTGGGAGTTAACTGGACATCAAAGGGAACTTGGATACGGGAACCGTTTTCCCCTCCCTTAGTTTGATGTTCTTTCCAACGGATAGTTTGCTTGAGTGAAGATTCTACTTGTGCTACGAGTTCTTCTGGTTCAAAAGGCTTGACCATATATACGTCAGCACCTTTATTCAGACCTTTAACTCGGTCTGCACTTTGCCCCTTAGCGGACAGGAAGAGAACAGGTATCCAGCTAGTGCGTTCAGTTTGCCGGACTTGTTCGACAAAAGTGTACCCGTCCATTTCCGGCATCATCACGTCACAGATGATCATGTCTGGAACTTCATGTTCTAATATTTCCAGAGCTTCCTGTCCATTTTCCGCCGTGATGACTTCGTAGCCCCGGAATTCTAAGTAATCCTTCACCAGCAAGATGAGGTTAGGGTCATCATCAATTAATAGAAGTCGTTTGTGATCTTTCATGCTGGACTCTTTCATAGCAGTGGCACTTGTCGCGCTTCAATCCATCAAGGTCTTGAATAGTTATCCTCTTTGGTGGATTATGTGAGATGTTGTGCAAAACAAACCTGACAAAAATTGTTCATGGCATGGGCATAAGCAAATACACCCTAGAACCTGGAACATTTTGTTGTTTGCTTCCTGCTTCCACCAAGCCCGTCACCGGGTCCTTGTCCACAGGCGTAAATTCCGCGCTGGCCGCACGTACTGTTTTTCCCACTCAACTTGCCTTGGTTGTTTGTGGTTGTGAAAGTGGTGGTCACTCTTAACATACTACTAGTAACTTAATAGCAAAAGTCTAGTAAGGATACGGAGAGCAATAGTATTTATAATGCGCTATTATATATTCTTTTGAAAGCAACGGGCTAAAAAACCTGATTAAATCATAATCCGTCTGGTTGACAGGTTCAGTATTTAGCTGAAGATCACCCTAACTGACAACTCACCCGCACTTTCATTTGTTAACTGTTGCTCCGCTATATCCTTTTTTGAATGTTAAGCCTCTAGAGGTTCACAAGAAACGAAGGAAGTTCCTGGCAAAAAATGGTTGAAAAAGGCTTATGCTTACATTTCCATAGATGCCAATTAAGTGTTCTGCGATCGTCCGCTCAATGACTTCCGGCTTTTTGAATATAGTTCATAAAACCATAGACAAATATCTCAGGTTTTATTTTGTGAGGTTTTACCTAACAGGGTGAACTACATACTATCTATCCCTTGGCTAATAGCTGTCGGGACTACTTAATTTACATCACCTGCCTAATTGTTTGATTATCTCCCTCAATTAATTTTGACTGGGAAATAAAAAAACAGGCTTGGACTTGTGCTAAGTGTCTTACCAGGGCTAGGGTGTCATGTTGTGGAATTTCACCAAAACTATTGATTTATATCATTGACTATGAAGGCGTAAAAATGTTTTATTTATGCCTGTTATAGCCTATATATGACTATAAATCAATTAATTTGTGTAATACCAAACCGCATCTGGGTAAACTCCCATTATCTATCTAGAACAACAAATACGCAAGCGGTTGGTTGAGGTTTAGAAGATGCAAATAAGAAGAATCTCACACGATGGTTGAGATGTCCACACTTTGAGTCACAGTTTCCAGCATTCCCAGATGACATAGCTAGGAGGTTTTTAGCCCGGAGTATCTGTTTGGTAAGAACCAGCAGAAACCTGTGGAGGAAAAAGAAAGCCAATCTTAGCGCGTCCACATATTACTTAGGGCTTGAAGTTCCACAGCTTTAGTAGTTCTGGGGATTGGATGGCTGTTTGGATGGCGGTGTTGACTCACTGTATTGTTACTCATTCAGCGGCTCCCTGTTTACAGTTCTATAACAATTTCCCAGGTTTGGAAATAAAGTTGTCCATATAAAAATATTCACTACCTACGCAACAGAACCCGACAACTAAAACAATTAGGTATTTATGCTCTGGTGATTGGTGATTGGTGATTGGTAATTGGTAATTGGTAATTGGTGATTGGTAATTGGTAATTAGGTTATTCATCTTCCCCAGTCACCTGTCACCTGTCACCTGTCACCTGTCACCTGTCACCTGTCACCTGTCCCCAGTCCCCAGTCCCCAGTC
>NZ_JADEXH010000043.1:0-47591 GCF_015207205.1 Sphaerospermopsis sp. LEGE 08334
GTATATAGTTGATTGTTCATGCCTATACCAACTATTGTACCGTCTGGCATGACGGTAATACCTAAGACAGAACCACTGTTAGCAATATGTTCCCAATTACTGGTTAAGGTCTTTCTGGTATATAGTTGATTGTTCATGCCTATACCAACTATTGTACCGTTTGGCATTACGGTAATACCTAAGACAGAACCACTGTTAGCAATATGTTCCCAATTACTGGTTAAGGTCTTTCTGGTATATAGTTGATTGTTCATGCCTATACCAACTATTGTACCGTCTGGCATGACGGTAATACCTAAGACAGAACCACTGTTAGCAATATGTTCCCAATTACTGGTTAAGGTCTTTCTGGTATATAGTTGATTGTTCATGCCTATACCTATCACACCAGGTATGGTTTTCTCACTTGTAGGTTGTATTACTTGTGCAACACCTTTGACCCTGATGGAATAAACGCGATTACTTGAGCCAGAAAAGGCTGTAGCACCAGCACCAGTGGTAGTGAAAAGAACTTTACCAGTTAAATTTCCCAAGTCCCAAGCTTCTTTATCTGTTGTGCGGTTGAAACTTACTGAACCTCCTCCAGGATAATAAATGCCAACAAAGTCACCTTGTTTAACTGTCATGGGTGTAGATAGGGAAAACTGGTTAAGTCCTACCACAGGAGTTTTCGTGTCACTCTTATCTACTACTGACCAAGAACTACCGTCTTTTCGGTAAATAATCAGTTGTAGAGGAGCTATTGTATCTGCCCAAACTTCCCAGCCATTAATATTGCCATTAATATTAATGGGATTGTTAGTATCTACTAAATAAAAGTTCGTTCTTGTATCACAAACTCCACGGCTTTTCAGCTCATTTCCACCAGTTAAATCAGCGATAGGAATTTCTTCTTGTTGCCAAATAGCACCATTTATTGTGCCATGATTAGCGTTGCCGGTTTTGTCGTTAGCATCCCCATTCAAAGGATAATAACCTACTAATCCTGGTTCATTTCCCCTCAACCGAGAGTTCATATTTTGCTTAATTTCTTCTGGAGTGCGGGCGATATTCCACAGACGAATATCAGCAATTTGACCTGCGAAAAAACGTCTAGTTCCCCCTCCTTTACTAATAGAAGTACCCGCTGCTATATATAAAGGAGAATCATTTTTGGTGGATTGAATTACTGTATCCTGGGTTTCGCTTTCTTTAACACCATCAACATACAGGAACAATTGGGAGTCTTGTTTCACAAAAGCTACATGATGGAATTTTTGGTCATTAATTACTTTTTTCGATGAAATTGAAGGATTTCTACCATCATAGCGAGAACCATAGACTGTCCCAGCGGTGGAACTATAACGAATAGCATAGGGAAAAACACTTCCTTGCCATTTTTCAAAAATATTCACATCAAAAGGCGTATGAGAACCAGGTGAAATTTTGCCAATTTTTAACCAGAGTTCAATACAGAAATTTTGATTTTTATCAAAGTTAATAGAATTGTGGTTGGCAATGACTAGGTAATCGTCTATCCCATCAAATGAAATTACAGAGAGTTTCGGTGCGTTGCTCATGTTGATGATCCTTATAATTTTGATCCAAAGTTTTTTGGTTTTTAATGATGATTAATGCAAAATTTTCAGCCTGTTGGAAGTATAATGATTTAACACTATACCTTTTGGCAATTTGTCTGGTTTTGGGATAATTGTGGCTGAATTTTCAAGCTCATTTCTGGCTTTTAGCCTTCGTGAAACACGATATCAAAAAAAATACATCATGTCAAATTTTTGATATTTAATTAATATAAGTTTACGTATTATTAGCAATAATATCTAACCTCACATAATGGCGTTTTTGATTAAAAAAAGATTAAATTTTTATTCATTAAACGAATTATATTGTATGAAAATCTGTATTAAAAAATACGTTAAATACAGTATTGACATTCCATTTTCACTACGTAATTATACAAATCTAACAGGCAAATATAAATGCTATGTGAGAAATGTCAGAAATCCCATCTCAAGCAGAACTATACACCACAGGTTTCAGTAGTTGTATCAACAGCAGGATTCCTTTGTGACAAGTCTTGCTTTGTTCCTTCCTTTCAACACTTGGTCTAATGTGTTAATTTTATATAGGACTGGTATTTGATTTTTGAAATTATCTGTGTAGAGAGGGAACAGGGAACAGGGAACAGGGGAAGTGTACGGAGTGTTTTTCAAGAATCAAATATGATTCCTATATAGCGTTTCCCAGTCTTATGAGGTACACCCTAATTTATGTACTCGCTATAAAATATCAGTTTATAGAAATTTTCCATATTTCACATTTGCTACAACAGGAAAAAGAAAAAATAAAATGCAAGAATTACTCTTATTCAATAACGAAAAACTCCTACGTCAAGCATTAACCCATCGTTCTTATGTCAACGAAAACCCAGGAGAAGGAGAACACAACGAGCGTTTAGAATTTCTCGGAGATGCAATTTTAAACTTCCTCAGTGGACAATATTTGTACCGTCGTCATCCCGAAAAAGGAGAAGATGAATTAACCCGTCGTCGTTCTGCATTAGTTGAAGAAAAACAATTGGCAAAATTTGCTTTAGAAGTTGGTTTAGACTTGAGAATGCGATTAGGAAAAGGCACAATTAGAGATGGTGGTTATCAAAATCCTAACCTTTTGAGTAGCACCTTTGAAGCTGTAATTGGTGCTTATTATTTAGATAATGATTGTAATGTTGAACCACTTAAAGTCATTCTTGAACCATTATTTGATTCTGTATCGGAAGATGTGGTAGAACCGAGATCAAATGTAGATTCAAAAAACAGATTACAAGAGTTAACCCAAGCTCAAGGTATCCAAGAACCTCCTAAATATGTCACAGAAAAAGCAGGTGGTCCAGATCATGCACCGGAATTTCTTTCTCAAGTATTTGTAGATGGTAAAGAATTGGGAGAAGGAAAAGGAAAGAGTAAAAAAGAAGCTGAAAAAGCTGCTGCTGAAGATGCGATCGCCAAACTTAAAAAAAAGGTTAGTTTTAAATAATTTTCAATTAAATAAATTGGATATTAATCAGAATAGGAATCTTCTCCTATTCTTGGTGATCATAAATTTGATGTTGTTATTTTGTTACCTCTTGTTAATAAATAACAACTTAGTCTAGGATTTACAAAAAACAAAAGTAGGGGTAATTCATGAATTACCCCTACACAAGAATCAGGTTTTTAGTCTAGTCTTGCCTATGTCCTATTGGGCAATTAGATAATGTATCAAAAAAGGCTTTTTAAGCTGTTAACATTATCATTGTGAACAAATCATAGTTAATGATAAGCTATCCAAAGTCAGGATCTACAAACTTTAAGTACACACAGGATTTAGTGATGTATCATCCTGTTGGTTGCTAACTGATAATTTTCAATGATTTATTTTCTAGCAAAAACTGGAAGAATTAACAATTAAGTTGCACTCTACAAACAAAAGCTCACAATTCTTCAACTTGACTTTATCTTAACTTAATGGAATAGTATTACTATCGAGTGGGTAGCCTAATTCAAATTCATGAAAGCTGGATTTGAAGCGGAGGAACCAAATAATTGGGGCGAATCTTAATTGAAAGACACCTTCCAGTCTTAGCCCGTCAGCTAACTCCGTCGGCAATGGAAGGAACTCCCAAAACCTTGGCTGTAATACCAGTTGTTATTGGGTTTTCCTTAATCAATTTGCGATTTTAGTTAATGATTTTGGATGAACTATGAATGTCAAAATTCAGGATTCAGAAATCAGAATGCTTGCTTAGTCATTTGGTGATCAAATGGTTATTTTTGATGGTACGTTTCAAAAAGTACGTTTAAAAAAGCTGATTACTGATAGCTGAATGCTTACCTGTAAATCTAAAATCCAAAATCTAAAATCTAAAATCTAAAATTGGCATCCCTGCTTCTCATTCATCATTCGTTTCAAGGGAGAGAAGTTAAAGCTGTGAAAATCAAGCCATTGTTAGCACGTTTACAAAGTGCTATTGGTCGCTATGACCTGATTGAGCAAATGGTATTACTACCTGCTCCAAAAAAATGCCTGAGTGAGAAAAATTCATTGGTAAAATCCATCAAATTAATTGTTGGTTATGATGGTTCTCCTAATAGTCATACAGCCTTAGATATTGCTTTTTGTATTGCACATCAAACCCATTTAGCAAGCAACATTGAAGTCGATGTTCAGGCTGTTTATGTATTAGAAGAACAGGCAAGTATTTCTGATCATCATCAATTCAATTACCCACAAAATCGGGCTAAATTAACACATCAATATTTGGAAGTAAGCCAATCAACAACAATGGTGTTAACGCCATCAAAACCTCAGTTACTTACCACTTCAGCACCGGAAAAAGCAGATAAAATTCTTTGGCAAGCTAAAAATTTAGCTCAAGAATGGCAGAGTGATTTTAAATCTCATCTACGATTTGGTAACTTATCTACTGAACTGAAAAAAGTCGTGGAATTAGAAAATGCTGATGCTTTGGTTTTAGGTTGTCAATCTATCAATCATCCTGTGATTGAACGTTTAGATCCTCATTTTCCCTGTGCTGTTTTGGGTATTCCTCGTTGTCTTGATTAATACCCATAAACCAAGAATCAACTATTGAGTCGCCTATATTTACATATAGGTGGCTTTTTTAGCTCTTTTTCACACAATAAAAAACAATCACATTATCAGGGAAGATGGTATGGAAAACTGGCAAGCTGTTTTCAGCATTATCACATTTATCACCGTCATTGTGGTAATCATGACGGAATGGATTGATTTAATGGTAGCTGCTTTATTGGGTGCATTAATATTAGTTTTTACTAATATCATGACTTTACCGGAAGCAGTTGGTTATATTGGTAAAAGTCATGGAACTTTGGGTTTGTTTTTCGGTGTGATGGTATTAGTGAGAGCATTTGAACCGACGAATATCTTTAGTTATATAGCCACACAAATAGTCATTCTTGCTCAAGGTAGTGGCAAAAAATTACTATTAGGAATAGTGGCATTAGTTACGCCAATTTGTGCTGTTTTACCCAATGCCACTACAGTTATGTTATTAGCTCCATTAATTCCGCCAATGGCAGAAGAAATAGGAGTTAATTTTGTACCTTTATTAATTTTGATGGTGTTTGTTGCTAATAGTGCCGGATTATTAACATTAGTAGGAGATCCAGCCACATTTATTGTAGGTGATGCTGTCAATATTAGCTTTATAGATTATTTAGGAAAATTAAGTTTAGGAGGAGTCATTTCTGTTGTCACTGTTGTAGTAACACTACCAATTTTATTTAGAAAAATTTGGCATAAAAACCTAGAAAATTTGGCAGAATTACCCCATCCGCAAATTAATCATCCACGAGTTTTAATTGTCGGCGGAGTGATAGTAGTTTTTGTGTTGATATTTTTTGTAATTGGCGAATCTTTACCAATACCAATTTCCCCTGCGGCAGTTGCTTTGTTAGGTGCTGCTTTAGCTTTATTACTGGCACACAAAAGCAGAATTGATTCAGTTCATAATATTTTGCGAGATGTAGATTGGAGTACCTTAATTTTTTTCATGAGTATTTTTGTGCTGATTGGAGGATTAGATAAAACAGGAGTAATTAAAGGTTTGTCAGGTGTTTTAGGGCTGATATTAGGTAAAAATATTTTGCTAGGTTCTGTGCTTTTGTTATTTGTAGTAGGAATCTTATCGAGTGTTGTACCTAATATTCCTTTAGTGGTGGCCATGGTCCCTTTGTTGAAACAATATCTTGTAAATGTGGGATTAGCACCAGCAGAAGTTTTATCACCAGATTTTCAAGGACAGTTTCCACCAGAAGTTTTACCACTGTTTTATGCCATGATGTTTGGTGCAACTTTGGGAGGAAATGGTACTTTAGTGGGAGCATCTTCTAATATTGTTGCTGCTGGTATTGCTGAACAGCATGGTAGAAGAATTTCTTTTAAGACTTTTTTACATTATGGTATTCCTATTACCTTATTGCAACTTGTGACTTCAGCTTTGTATGTTTTGGTGCGTTTTTTACTTTAAACATAAAACAAAATGCTCAAAAAATAGATCCCTAACTTCTTTGAGAAGTCAGGGATTTAGGTGTTACAAGATAGGGGAGATGGGGAGAAAAATTTGAGATTTTAGATTTTTTAGATTTTAGATTGGAGATCACAAAAACAATCCAAAATCCAAAATCAAGAACTCCTGACTCCTGGATCTCCTTTCTGACGTTAATATCTCAAGATGTGTAAAATGTCACGAAGAACGCTATAACCAGCTAAATCCCAAAGTAGATAAGCTAAAAATCCAATCATTGCCAAGCGTCCATTCCACAATTCTGCTTGAGGATTCCAACCAAAAATAAAGGCATTACGATCTACACCATTATAAGCTTTAGCAACGGGTGGTATATCAGTAGATGAGCGAGTTTCCATTTTTTACCTCCAAATTTCAATAAGTTTGAGGTTCTGAATCTAATCTTTTGTTCACTTTTTTAATGCTTAACTTTAATGTAGCTTTTACACACACAGTTGTTTTATGCCTATAGTACAAACTAGAGGCACTTCTTAGGGACGATAATTATAAAGCTATTTACCCAGACAAATCTACCCTGAGATGGTGAAAAAATTTTTCATGGTAAATAAATGGAAACCAGCTATCAAAAATTGACTGACTACAATCCAAAAAACAAAAATTTTCACCTAAAGAATAACAGTATTGATATTAATCAATAAGCTAGAATTTATATAAATTTACAATCATAAAATCCTCAACTTCTATCTAACGTTATATAAGGCTTTCTCACTTGCGATGGATGCTAAGATCGCCTATTTTTTTGGATTCTGAAGGTTGGACAAGTTGAATATTCACATCCAGCAGAGGTCATTAGTGAAGCAGTAAAATCCTTATAACGCAGGGATCATCCCAATTTTGCACAAATATCTGGCTTAGAGGTAGGAAATAGAAATGATGCAGGAACTATACAAACATTTATTGTGGATAGCACAAGTACCTGTAACTACTCCCAACGTCACACCAGCACAGGCTTCGATTCTCACATCGGGTCCGCGCTTTTTTGTGGCTTTAATTTCTGGGGTAATTCTCGCTTTTGCCTTTCAATTAGTGTTAACAAATCTCTCAATTGCTGCGGGTATTTCTTATTTAGGACATCCTTCAGAATCTCAGGAAATTGAAAGTTTTGGTGGCACAGTTCGCAAAATTGGCACGAGGTTGGGAATTTGGACATTAGTTACAGTCACAATTGCTTTATTCATCGCTTGTTTCTTAGCTGTAAAATTGAGTTTATTAATTTTAGATCCCGGATTAGGAGCGATTTTAGGTTTAGTCATTTGGGGAGCGTATTTTCTATTACTAATGTGGGTAAGTTCAACTACAGTCGGTTCTTTAATTGGTTCAGTTGTGAATACGGCTACTGCCAGTTTTCAGGCGATTATGGGAACAGCTACAGCTGCATTAGGTACTAGGGCTGTAAATCAGCAAGTGGTAGCAACTGCGGAAGCGGCTGCCTCGGCGGTGCGTCGGGAACTGGGAAATGCGATCGCCCCGGCAAGTATTCGCCAAAATGTAGAACATTACATAGAAAAACTACGTCCCCCAGAACTTGATATATCGCAGATTCGGGATGAGTTTAAAAGCTTACTTAATGAACCTCAATTTAAAGCGATCGCCAGCAGTGCAGACTTGGGAAATATCGACCGTCAACAGTTTGTTGATTTAGTTAGCAGTCGCACCGATTTATCCAAACGAGAAGTTAACCGCATTGCTGACGCTTTATACAATGTTTGGGAACAAGTGGTGAGTCAGAAAAAACCTACAAAAGAAAGTTTAGGTGAGTTGGTAAACTATCTCAAATCCCTTCCCCCTGGACAAACCAAAACCGATGAACTCAACGCCAAACTTGATCAATTAATTACTGAAATTCACTCTACCAAAGAAACAGAACAAAAACCAGGGATGATGCAACAAGCAATATCAGCATTGACTGGGGTAGTGTTAGGTAGAGCAGATTTGTCTGATTTGGATGTAGAAAAAATTTGGCGTTCCTTAAATACTGCTAGAGAAAAAGTCATAGAACAAGTTACAGAACAAGTTACAGAACAACCTTATAATCCTATTCGTGGGGATATTCACAACTACCTGCTTAACTCTTATCCTTGGCAACTCAGTCAAGAAAAAATTGCCCAAGAATTTCGAGATGTGATTTATGATCCTGCTGCTGATCCTGGGGTAATACATAGGGAATTAGAGCAAATTACCCGTCAAGATTTTATCAATATTTTGCAAACTAAGGGATTATTAACTCAAGCACAAATTTATCAAATTTCTGATCAATTGGTAATGGTACGGGATGAGGTTTTGGTAATAGTAGCAGCCCAAGAAGAAAGAGAAATTGTCCAAGATTTGCAAAGACGAGTTGAAAGTTATTTACTGGTAACTCCCAGAGAAGATTTAACACCAGAAGGAATTGAGGATAATTTTAAACCGCTGTTGGCAGATTCAGAAGCAGATTATCAAATTTTATCCCGACGACTGGCACAAGTTGAACGGGAAGAAATGGCTGAGATTCTGTTAGCACGCAATGATATTCAAGAACGAGATTTAGATCCGATTTTAGATGAATTGGAAATGCAGCGCGATCGCGTGTTGGTAGAATCTTTAGGAATAGCACAACAGGCACAACATCAAGCGGAAACTCTCTGGTTAAATGTGGAATCATATCTGCGAAATACAGGCAAAGAACAATTAAATCCTGATGCTATTCGCGCTGATTTAAAACGACTTTTAGAAGATCCCCAAGCGGGAATTTTAGCTATTCGGGCGCGGTTATCTCGTTTTGATCGAGATACTTTGGTGCAATTATTAAGTCAACGTCAAGATTTAACAGAAACACAAGTTCATCAAATTATTGATGTAGTTGAAGAATCATGGCATAATATCCGCCACATACCGCAATTTGTGGGGGAAAAAGCACGGGGACAATATGATTCTGTGACTGCGACTATTGCAGATTATCTGCGAAATACTGGTAAGGAAGAATTGAATCCTGAAGGTATTCAGAGAGATTTCATAAGATTATTTGAAAACCCTAGAGAGGGTGTTGTGGTACTGCGTCGCCGGTTATCGCGTATTGATAGAGATACTTTGGTGAAGTTGTTAAGTCAACGTCAAGATTTGAGTGAGGAACAAGTTAATCAAATCATTGATAATGTACAGATATCCATTAGAAATATTGTCCGTGCGCCCCGTCGGTTAGCAACAAGAACACAACAAAGAATGCAAAATTTTCAAACTTATTTGCAGGAGTATTTACGACTTACGGGTAAAGAGGAATTGCACCCGGAAGGAATTAAAAGAGATTTGCATTTGTTGTTGCATGATCCCAGAGTAGGGATGGAAAGTTTGAGCGATCGCCTTTCCCATTTTGATCGAGAAACAATTATTGCTTTGTTGAAAATTCGGGAAGATATTACAGATGAAGAAGCAGCGAGAATTGCTGATAATATGATCTCAGTGCGTGATCAATTTGTAGAACAGGTGCGGGGTATTCAAAGAAGGATTCAAGATGCAATTGAAGGCATTTTTGCCAGGATTCGTAATTATCTTAATTCTCTAGAACGTCCAGAATTGAATTACGAAGGAATACAGCATGATATCCGTCAATTATTGGAAGATCCTCAAGCTGGGTTTGAAGCATTGCGCGATCGCTTGTCTCATTTCAATCGTGAAACTTTAGTAGCTATTTTCAGTTCCCGTGAAGATATTTCTGAGGCAGATGTTAACCGCATTATTGACAGAATTGAACACGCCCGAAATATGGTTTTACAACGAGCAGAACAACTACAAAATGAAGCACAACATCGGCTAGAACAGGTAAAACATCAAGCACAACGTCAAGCAGAAGAAACCCGCAAAGCTGCTGCTAATGCTGCTTGGTGGTTGTTTGCGACGGCGGTTGTTTCTGGTATTTCTGCGGCGTTAGGCGGAGCAGTTGCTGTTGTGCTGATTTAGGTTTTTCAATAATGGACAATTACCTAAGGGTTGCTGAAAAAGTTATCTGTGAAGACAGGGAACTCTTAACAGGGAACAGGGAACAGTTTCAAGAGTTGGATAGGAACGATTTTTTCTTTAACTAGGAATTAAGTGCAAGGTTTTTCAGTTACCACCTCAGAAAAGCTTGCACTTTTTGAATGGTAACAATGAGTTTCAGTCCCCTTGCGGGGATTAGGTAATTGGAAACATTATTGAAGTTAAACAGGTTTCTGACTGGAAAGCAGGTTTCAGTCCCCTTGCGGGGATTAGGTAATTGGAAACAAATTTGTTATCCTTTAGTTAAGCAGGTGAATCAAAGTTTCAGTCCCCTTGCGGGGATTAGGTAATTGGAAACGTTCTTGATGCCCATTTTTGGGCATCAAGATAAAGTTTCAGTCCCCTTGCGGGGATTAGGTAATTGGAAACGCCCATCTAAGTCAAGAGAAAAATTGAATTGAGGTTTCAGTCCCCTTGCGGGGATTAGGTAATTGGAAACATTACTTACATTCCGACTCTAATGGAAAATTGATAGTTTCAGTCCCCTTGCGGGGATTAGGTAATTGGAAACTTTGCCGCGTTTTCATCCAATCATAAAACCAGAATTACAAGTTTCAGTCCCCTTGCGGGGATTAGGTAATTGGAAACTTAAAAGTTACATTTTGGAATGTTTTAGCCATATATTCGTTTCAGTCCCCTTGCGGGGATTAGGTAATTGGAAACCTCGAATTTCTGCATTTTTTTAGTGCAAACTGGTTTGTTTCAGTCCCCTTGCGGGGATTAGGTAATTGGAAACTTGTTTTGCATTAATTAAACATGATGATGGTATTTGTTCGTTTCAGTCCCCTTGCGGGGATTAGGTAATTGGAAACTAACCTGAGTTGGTATATAACCTATGGGTAGTAAACCTGATAAGTTTCAGTCCCCTTGCGGGGATTAGGTAATTGGAAACTCATTTTGGTTGAAAAATTCTCATCCTGGTATCCTTTGGTTTCAGTCCCCTTGCGGGGATTAGGTAATTGGAAACTATAGAAGATTGGACTTGGTGTACAGCTTCTATTGCTAAAGTTTCAGTCCCCTTGCGGGGATTAGGTAATTGGAAACTGTATTCCATCCAGATCCGCCAACTGTTTTCCGACGTTTCAGTCCCCTTGCGGGGATTAGGTAATTGGAAACATTTAAAAATTCTCTTACTTCTTTTCGCCACAATTTAAGTTTCAGTCCCCTTGCGGGGATTAGGTAATTGGAAACTGCATCTGGACACAAATACTATGAGGAATTAAAAACTTGTTTCAGTCCCCTTGCGGGGATTAGGTAATTGGAAACTTGCGCTTGTCATAGTTTTAGATTTCCTTATCTTAATTGTTTCAGTCCCCTTGCGGGGATTAGGTAATTGGAAACTCCCAATATGATTACAGGGAGAAAAAAGCCATTTTGTTTCAGTCCCCTTGCGGGGATTAGGTAATTGGAAACTCTGTCACCACATCCATCGGTTTGTTATAGCATTGTTTCAGTCCCCTTGCGGGGATTAGGTAATTGGAAACCCCGCCCTCTGAAACATAGTCTGGGAGCAGACTGTAGGGGGGAATTTGGCGGACCTCTAAAAAAACCTCATTTCAGGCTTCGGGTTAACCGCCAACTGAAACTGATGAAACGCTAGAACTATTCAATTATCAAGGTTCTGGCGATTTGGCGGACCCCCCAGGGTTTTTGACCCCGCTCTAGGTCTGCCAAATTTATCCTTATTTAAGGGTAAACTTTAACAAGTTACTTGTCAAGATTTATTGTATTACAAATATTTAAGTATCAGGTTGACCAATTTAGTCAATTATATTTAACTGTTAATTAACCCCACGCAACTTCCAACAAGAAACTATTACCCAATTCCTGCTACTAACCTCCACCATCAAAACATTCTTACTGGTTCAGGAAAAACCTTTTCTGTTTAATCAATGTAATTATCATAAGCTTTTTTCAAAGCATCCTGGACTTGTTTTGCCACCCAATCAGGACTTAAAACCCTAGCACTAGCACCGTACTGTAGTATTCTTTGACGAAACCAAAATATACAGTCTTCCTGAGTTAAAATATCAACATATTCTGTAGTTTCCAGTGAAGAAATAACTGTTTCATGGGGTCTACGGGGTCTATAACTCGCTAAATCTCCTGTCAGACGGTATACAATATCTAAAGTAGGAAACTTACTATAAGTCCAGGGAGTCTGGGAAACTCCACCAACTCTGGTGATGCGGTCTACTCTCAAAGTAATGTTTTGTTCAGCATTGGGTCGGGGTTCTAAGTGATAACTCCGAAAGTCTGGAACTAAAGCAAACAAATAGAGAACACCGTTATGTAATCTCAGTTCTGACTTATCTAAATCCCAGAATGTTTCTTTACCTTGTCTGCTGCGATACCAAACTACAAAGCGGCGTTTTTGCTGAAACCGTTGCCGTAAATGACGTACAATTTCATTGATTTTATCTTCACTGTAGTCTGTAGGTGGATGAAAGTCTGTTATCAGATTAGGGGACTTGAGTTTTTCATTAAACTTACCAATCTGGTAAATATATCCTGCTTCTGCGGAAAACCCTAAGCTCGTCAGTAACTCAGAGGCCATTGATAGTGCTTGTCTTTGTTCTTCAGATAAAATCACCGGAAACGCTGATGTCACTAACTCATAGGGGCGGTTGGGTGCAGCTTTAATTTCAAAACCACAATCTCGGAGTTTACCAATGGTACGAGTAATTTTCTGTGATAAATCACCAGCTTCAAAACCGCGATCGCTCAACAAAATTTCTAACTCGGCTTTTTTTAAGGGTTTTTCTGCCAGCAGTTTTAATATTTCTAATGCGAATATTAATTGATTAGATTTATCATGTATAGATGACATTTTAACTGGTATAATAACTGGTGTAATATATCTATGTTTGGGAATCTGCAAGCGATCGCCTAACTGTAGAATGAATTAGGATGAATTAGCATTAATTCTGTGTTTTCAAGGTTTCTTCTGCTAGTAGCTTCAATGTTAATCTAAGTAAGTGGGCGTTAAAAATTGTCGTTATGACAAGGGAACAGGGAACAGGGAACAGGGAAGAGGTTTTTGAATATTTTACTTTTTGTTACATATTTTGGTTTTTTTCTGTTCACCTACTTAGAACTAATACAAAAATACAGCAGGAGTCAGGAGTCAGGAGTAAAACTAGCTTAGTGTATAGGTTTCAATTTAGATTCTGTACCTAATGGATCTGCAATCTCCTGTAATTAGAATAATTAGGAGGGAATGATGGCACAAACTAATGTAAAAAATAATATTTATCCAGCAGTTATGGTCAATATTCCTACTACAATAACATTGAAAATTTCCCATGAGCAGTTTTTAGATTTGGCGCTTGCTAACAGAGATTTACAATTAGAAAGAAATGCTACGGGAGAGTTAATTATTATGCCTCCTACTGGAAGTTATACTGGAAAAAGAAATTTTGATATTGCTGGACAATTATGGTTTTGGAATCGTCAAACTAAATTAGGAGAAGCGTTTGATTCTTCTACTGGTTTTCATCTTCCTAATGGTAGCGATCGCTCTCCTGATGCAGCTTGGGTAAAACAAGAAAAATGGGATACTCTCAGTTTAGAACAAAAGGAAAGTTTTGCACCTATTTGTCCTGATTTTGTTCTAGAACTACGTTCTAAAACTGATTCTTTAGAAAAATTACAATCTAAAATGAAGGAATATATAGAAAATGGTGCTAGTTTAGGTTGGTTAATTGATCAAAAAAATCAACGAGTAGAAATTTATCATCCAAGTAAAGATGTGGAAATTTTAGAACATCCTACCAGTTTATCTGGGGAAGATGTTTTACCTGGGTTTGTTTTGGATTTAACTGAGGTTTGGAAATGACTAAAAGTTAAGCACTGAGTCGATGTAGCATTTTTCACCCACTCTTAGCCACCATACCCGCCCAGAAATGAATTTCCAGGCTAATAGCTAAAGTGTACTAAAGTACACTAAATATAAAACACAGCAATTACCATATCTGCTGAATTTTAATTGTATTCAGTCATCTTTAGATGACTTTTGCTATTAGACTGGGAATTCATTCCCAGTTGGGTTATCAGTTGTACGTCAATAATATTGCTAAAATTTACCCAAAATTTTTGAGATGTAGTCATTTTTTGATAACAACTCTTTTTGCAGAAGTATTACATTAATCACATCCAACAAATACTGAACTACAGTGAAAATTTCTTTACTGCCATTATACTCCAAATTGAATGGGGGTGTGGGGGCTTGTGCTTTAGGATGTCTGCAAACTTGCAAAGTCAAACAACAAGCACCCAACTTTGGAGAAGGTAACAATTGTCCTTTATCTTCTCATCAAGCGGAAACTTATCACGCCATTATTAACAGCGATGCAGAAATTATATTTAATACCTCTGCTACAGGTGATGGTAAATCCTTAGCTGCTTATTTAGCAAGTTTATTAAATAGTGATTTTCAAGTAATATCACTTTATCCCACCATTGAATTAGTTGCAGATCAAAAAAGACAGATTATCAATTATTATGAAAAATTCAATCTTGCAGAAATTGATGAGATAGAAAGTCTTTATGGTGCAAAGTTAGCAGAATTAGTAGAACAGGGAGAAAAAACTAACAAGTTTAAGGAATTATTGAAAATTCTTAAACATAAATATGTGATTTTGACTAACCCTGATATTTTTCATTTAGCTACCCATTCTCGTTATATAAATCCTGCTTATAGTCGCGCAGAATTAGCGATTACTTTAGGTAGAAATCCAGATTTATATATAGCTGATGAATTTCATATTTTTGGTTCACATCAAGAAGCGGCAATTCTCAATAGTTTATTACTAATTCGCCATAATCGTCCTAAAAAACGACCGATGCGAGTTTTATTTACTTCCGCAACTCCGAAGGACAATTTTGTTAAACTCCTTAAAAATGCTGGTTTTAAGGTAACATCAATTAAGGGAGAATATGAAAGTAAACCTACTGCTGGATATCGGCAAATTTGTCAAACTATTGATTTAGATTTTGTACAATTAGACAGAGAAAGCGACGCTTTTAACTGGTTAATTCAAGAACATGAACAAATTAGAAATATTCTCCACCAAGAAGGTAAAGGTAGAGGCGGAATTATTCTTAATTCTGTGGCTTTGGTGAGTAGAACAGTGAGAGAATTACAGAAATTAATACCTGATATTAAAGTTAGAGAAATTAGTGGGAGAATTGATAAACAAGAGAGAGAAAAAATACATCATGAGTTAGAAAATTCTCAGCAACCTGTGTTAATTGTGGGAACTTCTGCGGTAGATGTGGGTGTAGATTTTAGAATACATTTATTAATTTTTGAAGCCAGTGATTCTGCTACATTTATTCAGCGTTTGGGGCGTTTAGGTCGTCATTCTGGATTTAATAAATATCAGGCTTTTGTACTTTTATCTAGTCGTACTCCTTGGATAAAATCAAGATTAGAAGAGAAATTAACTAACGCAGAATATGATCGTGATCAGTTTCAAGAAATTATTACAGAAGTGTTTAATGCACCTACAGTTTTTACAGAATATCCTAAATATTGGGGTGCTTTACAAGCACAAGGGATGTTATTTAGTATGGGTAGTAAAAAAGTAGGAGTTATTGAACAATTAAAAGATAAAATTTCTGAAGATTTACGCTTAGTTTACGGTGAACAACTAGATAAAAAACGTGGACATTGGTTTGCTTTAGGTAAGGATGAAAAAGGAGTAGGAAAAGCAGTACAACAGGAGTTATTAAGGTTTAGAGGTAGTTCTGATTTACAAGCTGCGGTGTGGGATGAAGGACGTTTTTACACTTATGATTTATTGAGGTTATTAGCTTATGCAGAAGTAGAAATAATTGATAGAGAGGAGTTTTTAAAAGCTGCGATAAATGCTGATCATCCCCATACAGAATTTCCAGAGAAATATATTCAAGTTTATCTGAAAGTTCAAAAGTGGTCAGATCAAAGATATAATATTGAATTAGAAAGCGATCGCTCTAGTGATGAAATTAAACAATGTATTCTTACTTTTGTGGATAAATTAAGTATTATTGGACATCCACAAACAGAAGTTAATCGTTGTTTAAAAAGACAGAAATTATTAGGTTTTTTAGTTCCGGTTAACCGTACTCCTAATAATAGTCATTGGCAAATTAGCCAGACTTTGTATTTAAGTCCTACCTTTGGACTTTATAGACTTAAAGATAGTGATGGACAATTTTATAGTTGTGCTTTTAATCAAGATGCTTTGTTATTAGAAGCCGTAAAATGGAAAATTAGACGATGTGAAAGAAGTAAACCGTACATTTTTTAAAAACCACAAATAAAGTGATTTTACAACTATGCCTACATTATTACAAGCCTTACTGATTGAAACTTTACCAGCAGACACAGATCCGATTTTAACCTCATTTATTAACACTATTTTACCAGCTATGGAAAGGGAATTTGCCCTTATTCCTGCTATGGGAGGTTCAGAAATAGTACATTATCATAATTTGGTGAAATTGGGTATAAGTGATCAACACGCCCAGGAAAACGCTCAACGTTGGGCAAATAAACCTGATCAAAGTTTATTAGTTCATGTTTTAAATGGATTATTAATTGCTTGGAATTTGAGTCTACATTTATCACCACGTCAGCAATTAAAAGATGAGGAAAAGAGATTATTATGTTTAGGAATTGCCTTACATGACTATAATAAATATGTGAAAGCACAAGGGGAAGAACAAGCACCACCAAAAGCCCATGAAATTGAGGAAATTATTAATTTATGTAGGGAATTGGGGACAAAATTAAACTTTACAGAATTTTGGCAAGAATGGCCAGATTATCTGTTAGAAATAGCATTTTTAGCACAAAATACCCAGTTTAATGTAGATAGTAGTTCTATTATTTCTCTGTGGGAAAATGAGCAGCGACAATTCACTATTAAGGATAAACGATTAACTGATATTTTACGGCATTTATTAGCCTTTGGAGATATTGCAGTACATATATCTGATCCTGCGGAAATTATCACAACTACAAAAGGTGATAGATTACGAGATCACTTATATTGGTTAAACATTTCCCAGAAATTAGTTTACCATCGTTTACGAGATTGTCGGGGATTAATTACCAATCAAATTCATAATGCAGTAGTTAATTTTGCCCATAAATTAGGATGGGAAGAAATGCTCTGTTTTGCTCAAGGTGTGGTTTATTTAGCTCCTAATGATGTCACAAAACCACAATTTACAGATGTACAAACTGCTGTTTGGGATAATTTAATTAATGGTAATGAAGAAAGAAATCAAAAAGGACTAGCAGAGTATTTTCAAAGTGGTGATGTGGGTTATGTTCGTGATGGTAAAGGTTTAAAAATCGCTCCCCAAACCTCAGAATTATTCACACCAAAAGATTTAATTTGCCAACTTCCTGAAGTTGTACAGGTGAAAGTTGCTAACATTAAATCACCTGCAACACCAAAAAGGTTAGAAAAGTTAGATTTAAACCCCACAGAAATACAGTTTTTAAATACTGGTGCTGATATTCGCGCTGATAGATTAGCAGAGTTTATCATATTAGCTCAAAAAGAATTTTTTGCTAATTCTTCAGATTATATCAATTGGATACTTAATACTTTAGAATTAGCTGCGGAAATATCCCCAGAAGCTACACAAAAACAGTCAGGAGGAGTTAATTATGGTTGGTATCAAGTGGCGGCTCATTATATTGCTAAAAATCCTACTTTAGACGAAAATCAAGTTAGGGAATATTTGCAAGACTTAGCGAATAAATTAGCAAATTGGGCTGAAGAAAATAAATTGTTGACAGAAAATAGCAGTCCTACCTATCAAGCATTTATTGATTATTTGTCTGAATATTTGGAAATATTCACCGCTGGAGATCAAAATATTGATTTTACTCAAGAATTAACAGCTTATACCCAAGCTAAAATCACTAATAAACCTCTGTGTTCTTTCAGTAGTGGAGAAGCATTAGCTGAGGAACAATTAGATACTGTAGTTTTGTTTAAACCTCAACAATATAGTAATAAAAACGCCTTGGGAGGAGGGAGAATTAAACGAGGAATATCAAAAATTTGGTCTTTAGAAATGTTATTGCGTCAAGCATTTTTAGGCGCACCAGCAGGAAAGTTAGAGGAACAACAACCAGTATTTCTTTACATTTTTCCAGCTTATGTTTATTCTCCTCAAGTAGCTAAAGCTGTGAGGTTATTAGTGAAGGAATTTAAAAGAGTTAATTTGTGGGAGGTGCGTAAACATTGGTTAGATGCAGAAATGCAATATCAAGGATTACAAAATTTACCTTGGAGAGAAAATGATGATGTAGAAGAGGGAAGATTTGCCAAATCTAAAAATTATTCAGTTACAGACTTACCTTTTATGGCGATGACTTATACCACAACTAGAGGTAAAACAGTCACAGATGCGTGGGTAGAACCGATTTTTTTAGCATTATCTTTACCGCTTTTATTAGGTGTAAAAGTTGTTGCTACTAGCAGTCCAGATCCGCTTTATGCAAGTGATCAAGAGTTTTTAGAATCAGCAGTTGTAGATGGTGCGGCAGGTTTTTGGCAGTTACTAAATACATCATCAAATGTCAGAATACAGGAGTTATCACCTGCTTTAAATAGGTTATTAATTACCTACAGTTTGCATTTAGATAATAGGAGTAAAAAACCCGATGCCAGATGGCAAGCATTAACCGGAACTGTGAGAGATTTAGTCACAGATGTTTTAAATATCTTTGCCATTTCTGATCAAGGATTTCGTAATAGTAAAAAAGAACCAGGAAAAGAAGATGTTAAAAGAATTTGGAATTATGCCCAAACCTGGGTAAAAGGAGACAACGATATGCAAGAAAAACTGAAATTAATTGAGCGCATTGTTCAAGAATATCGTCAATTTTATCAAGTGAATGTTGGTGAATCTAGTCACTCAATTCTGTTACCTATTTCTAAAGCTCTAGAGGTAATTTTGACTGTTCCTAATCACCTGGAAACTGATGATATCATCCTACAAGGTGCTGGTCAATTATACGATGCTTTGGAAAGACAAGAAGCATTTAAACGTCCATTATTGATGAATAAAAATGTGGAATATTCTGAGAGAAAAAACCAAGAATTAATGGCAATTCGTCAGTTTATGACCACCTGTGTTAATGATTTATTTCTGGAACTTTATAAAGGCGATCGCGCACTACTCCAAGAAAACCGCAATCGCATCAAATCCGGTGCTGAATTTGCCTACCGTTGGTTAGCTTTGCAATCAAAAAATACTGAAAAATCTGAATCATAAGGAATTAAAAACATGAACTTAGAAACCCTGAAACCTGAATTTCATAATGCTTTCCCCCGGTTAGCATCTGGTAAATATGTCCACTTTTTAATGTTACGTCACAGTCAATCTTTTCCCGTATTTCAAACTGATGGTGTTCTCAATACTGCACGCACTCAAGCAGGTTTAAAAACCCCCGATTCTATTAGTCGGTTAGTAATGTTTAAACGTAAACAAATCACCCCAGAAAGATTAGCAGGAAGGGAGTTATTACGTTCTTTAAATTTAACCAGTGCTGACTCCACAGATAAAGAAAAATTCTGTGAATATAATGGTGAGGGTTCTTGTAAAAAATGTCCTGATTGTATTATTTATGGTTTTGCAATTGGTGATAGTGGTTCAGAGCGTTCTAAAGTTTATTCTGATTCTGCATTTTCACTTAGTTCTTATGAACAATCTCACCGGAGTTTTACCTTTAATGCACCATTTGAAGGTGGAACAATGAGCGAAAAAGGAGTGATGAGAAGTGCAATTAATGAATTAGATCATGTTCTCCCAGAAGTTACATTTCCCACAGTAGAAACTCTGAGAGATCCAACATTTGAAGGCTTTTTATATGTATTAGGAAATCTCCTCAGAACCCGGCGTTATGGCGCACAGGAATCACGTACAGGCACAATGACTAATCATATTATTGGTATTGTCCTTTGTGATGGGGAAATTTTTAGTAATCTTCACCTCACCCAAGCATTATATGATGCTCTCAAACCAGATATTAATGCCCCAATTGCAGACATTATTACCAAAGCAACAGAAGTAACTAATAGTTTATTGAATCAAGAACCAGTGCGTAAAAAACAGGTAATTACAGGTTCACAATTAACGAATTTATTAACTGAAGTTTCCGCTATTTATCAAGATGAAACTTTGTTACAACAGACAATTTCCAGCTTATATCAACAGACCAAAACCTACGCTGAAACCTATGGTGCAGTAGCTAAAAAAGCTAAAAAGTAGATTGGGTTGAGAAACGAAACCCAACATTTATTAATATTTTCTACTTATTAACATTTGTTGGGTTTCACTATCGTTCAAACCAACCTACAAATGTAGATTTTATTCCTGTTCCCTTTCTTTTTAGGAGAGGGTTAGGGAGAGATCAGGATATTTCCAATTACCAACATCAAAAATATGATTATTTACCAATGTGATTTAACCCTACATGATAATGTATTCTTTGCCAGTCGTGAAATGGGTATTCTCTATGAAACTGAAAAATATCTACATAATTGGGCTTTGAGTTTTGCGTTTTTTGAAACTGCTTATATCCCTAAACCTTATAGACTTCAAGGTGAAGCAGCCCAAAAACCTACTTATTTAGAAGTTAATCAAGAACAAAGTCTTTTACATCTAAATGAAGCAGGAATTTATGTTTTTCCAGCTTTACCTATTACTTGGTCTTATCAAGTCAATACTTTTAAAGCTGCCCAAGTTACTTATTATGGAAAATCAGCACAATTCGGTGGTGAAGGTGCAAGAAAAAATTACCCTGTTAATTATGGTCGTGCTAAAGAATTAGCTATAGGTAGTCATTTCAAAACCTATATCTTGGCTGCTAAATCCATTATAATTCCCCATTGGATTCGATTAGGTAAATGGTCAGCAAAAATTAAGGTTGATACCACAATAATAACAGATGTTAAACAAAAATCTGGAGAATATATCACCAGACATCCTTTAAATCCCCTAGACCTATCTACAACAACTAGACTATTACTTTACAATCGTATTGTTATGCCTCCTTCAAGTTTAGTTAGTCAGGCTCAATTATCAGGAAAATATTATGAATTACCTGATCAAACTTGTTTGCCTTTAGGAGTTGCTTATGGGGCTAATATCAAATGAATTTACACAGTTTAGTCATTGAATTAGGTGCTGCTAGTGAAAAGCCTATTCCAGCTACATTAAATAGGGCTATTCATTCTCAATTTATGGCATGGTTAAGTTTAGGAAATCCACACATAGCTAAATTAGTTCATGATAGTCAGGAATCTGCTTTTAGTTTATCAGGATTAATTGGTTATCGTCGTCCACATGGTACAAGATTAGGTGATAATTTTATCATTCGTATTTCTCTGTTAGATGATAATTTAATTTATCCACTTCTACAGGGTATAGAACTCTCTCAAAATCAGTCTCTTTATCTTGGTAATTTTCCTTTTGTAATTCGTGGTATTTCTACTTTTCCTGGTTCTCATTCTTTAGTGAATGTTTCTGATTATTGTATTTTAGCAAATACTAATGATTTCAATTCTGAAATTCTGCTAAATTTTGTATCACCCACCAGTTTCAAACAATATCAAAATATTCAACCTTTCCCTTTGCCGGAATTAGTATTTAATAGTTTGTTACGTCGTTGGAATCATTTTGCACCTTCAGATTTACACTTTCCTGAACTTCAATGGCAAGGTTTGGTTTCTGCTTTTGACCTCAAAACCCATGCTTTAAAAATGGAAGCTGGTGCGGAAATTGGTTCTGTAGGTTGGGTGAAATATCGGTTTACAGACCCCGAACAAGCGAGAATTGCTACTATTTTATCTCACTTTGCTGTCTTTTCCGGCGTGGGGAGAAAAACAACTATGGGAATGGGACAGGTGGTAACAATTGACAATTATCAATTTTCCATTATCAATTATTAATCAAATGAATGAAGATTATTTACCCCTAGCTTATCTCAATGCTTGGGAATATTGCCCCCGGCGTTTTTACCTGGAATATGTGTTAGGTGAAATGGAAGACAATGAACACATTATTTTAGGTCGTCATATCCACCGTAATATTAATGAAGATGGGACTTTTCAAGATGGTGAAACTTTAATTCATCAACAGCAATGGGTATGGTCTGAACGTTTAAAAGTTTCCGGTGTTATTGATGCTGTGGAAGAATGTGATGGTCAACTTGTGCCGGTGGAATACAAAAAAGGTAAGATGGCACAACATTTAAATGACCATTTTCAATTATGTGCTGCGGCTTTATGTTTGGAAGAACGCACAGGTAGAAATATTACCTATGGTGAAATATTTTATCATGCCAATCGTCGTAGACAAACTGTAGCTTTTACTCCCCAATTACGACAAATGACTGAACAAGCGATCGCATTAGCTCAAGTTGCTAGTCAAAACCAAATGCCCGCACCTATTGAGCATACTAAAAAATGCCAATCCTGTAGTTTACAACGGATATGTTTACCCTTTGAAGTCAAGCAATTAAAATCTCAGGAGTTCTAAAATTATGACTACTCTGTATGTAATTCAACCTGATGCTATTCTTAGCAAAGATTATGAGGCTTTTGTCGTAACTTTAAAACAAGAAGATGGTACTTGGAAAAAACATAAAGTTGCTGCTCAAACTGTGAATGAAATCATGTTGATGGGTAATCCCCAAGTGACGGGTGATGCTTTTGCCTATGCTTTAGAATTGAAAATGCCCATACATTATCTTTCTAGTTTTGGTAAATACTTGGGTTCGGCTTTACCTAAATCTTCTCGTAATGGTCAACTGCGGTTAGCACAATATCAAGTTTATTCTGATCCCGTGAAAAGATTAGAATTAGTGAAAACCATTGTCACTGCAAAAATCCATAATCAATATCATGTATTGTACCGACATAATGAAAAAGATAATCCCCTCAAAGAACGTAAAGGTTTAGTTAAAAGTCAACAAACTTTAGACCAAGTAAGGGGTGTTGAAGGTTTAGCAGCTAGGGAATATTTCGCTTGTTGGCAAAATATGGTGGGTAAACAATGGACATTTAATGGTAGAAATCGTCGTCCACCAACTGACCCGGTAAATTCATTGTTGAGTTTTGCTTATGCTTTATTACAAGGTCAAGTAATGGCAGCAGTAAACGTGGCAGGTTTAGATCCTTATATCGGTTATTTACATGAAGTCCATCATGGACAACCGGCGATGGTGTTGGATTTAATGGAAGAATTTAGAGCATTGATAGCTGATAATTTGGTGTTGTCATTGCTGCACAAAAAAGAAATTCAACCCCAGGATTTTAATGAAAGTTTGGGTGCTTATCGGTTGAAAGATAATGCTAGGAAAACATTTCTCGAAGCATTTAATAAAAAGATGAATGATGAATTTAAACATCCGGTGTTTGATTATCGCTGTACCTACAGACGAGGAATAGAATTACAAGCACGGTTATTGAGTCGTCATTTACAAGAAGGTGTACCCTACAAACCATTATCATTAAGATGACAACACATTTTTATCTCATAATTTACGACTTACCAGATAGCAAAGCTGCTAACAAACGCCGGACTCGTTTACATAAAATGTTAGGTGGTTACGGAAAATGGACTCAATACAGTGTGTTTGAATGTTTTTTGACTGCGGTACAGTTTGCGACACTGCAAACCAAGATAGAACGATTGATTAAATCTGAAGAGGATTCGATTAGAATTTATGTACTAGATGCTGGGAGTGTGAAAAAAACTATCACTTATGGTTCGGAAACCCCTAGACAAGAGCAAGCTATAATCATATAATTGATATATCAACTTGAATTTTTGGCAGACCTAGAGCGGGGTCAAAAACCCTGGGGGGTCCGCCAAATCGCCAGAACCTTGATAATTGAATAGTTCTAGCGTTTCATCAGTTTCAGTTGGCGGTTAACCCGAAGCCTGAAATGAGGTTTTTTTAGAGGTCCGCCAAATTCCCCCCCACAGTCTGCTCCCAGACTATGTTTCAGAGGGCGGGGTTTCCAATTACCTAATCCCCGCAAGGGGACTGAAACTGTATAACAGCGATCGCTATATTTTTTTAGTTCTGTTTCCAATTACCTAATCCCCGCAAGGGGACTGAAACCAGATAATGGAAAATCAGTAAACTCAATATCCTGTCGTTTCCAATTACCTAATCCCCGCAAGGGGACTGAAACACTAAATTCCATTTTCTTCGAGTGGGGGCAGGGAAGTGAGTTTCCAATTACCTAATCCCCGCAAGGGGACTGAAACTCCTATTAATAGGATGTTATCTAACAGCTATTTTAATAAAGTTTCCAATTACCTAATCCCCGCAAGGGGACTGAAACTTGAAAAACAGTAAAGGTAGGATATCTACCCCTAATTTCGTTTCCAATTACCTAATCCCCGCAAGGGGACTGAAACTTATTGGTAGATGTTTGGAAAGATGACGGTACACCCGGTTTCCAATTACCTAATCCCCGCAAGGGGACTGAAACAAGGAAAAGTCATAGGGAACAAGTGACTAATGGTAAAAGTTTCCAATTACCTAATCCCCGCAAGGGGACTGAAACTTCACGGCTGCGGTGTACGTGCTATTCATTGCACTGCCTTGTTTCCAATTACCTAATCCCCGCAAGGGGACTGAAACAACTAAACGCGAATTTTTCGCGGTTGCTGCTTTACAGGGAGTTTCCAATTACCTAATCCCCGCAAGGGGACTGAAACTTACCACCACCAGCGTTAGCAAAATTGCCAACTAAAAGTTTATTTTGAGGAGTAAATTAACAATGAAAGCAAAAATCAGAGATACAGAAATCTATTTTGATATAGACGGTTGTAGTTTAGCAGTTGAAGAACAGGGACTACGTGAAAAACCAGTTGCTTTCATCATTCATGGTGGACCGGGAGTAGACCACACAAGTTATAAACCTTGTTTTTCTCCCCTGAGTCATCACCTACAAATGGTCTATTTTGATCATCGGGGTCAGGGAAGGTCAGCACGTGGATCAAAAGAAACCTATACCCTAGAAAATAACGTTGAGGACATGGAAGCATTACGCCAATATTTAGGGTTAGAAAAAATCATTTTAATCGGTTCTTCCTATGGAGGTATGGTTGCCCTTTCCTATGCTATCAAATATCCGCAAAATATTTCTCATTTAATAGTAATTGCCACAACCGCCAGTTCCCGTTTTTTACAACGCGCTCAAGAAATTTTAGCACAAAGAGGAAACCCAGAACAAAAAGCGATCGCCTCTAAACTTTGGGCAGGTAATTTTGAAAATGAAGAACAGCTACGGCAATTTTTTCAAATCATGAGTCCAATGTATTGCCAAAGCAATAACCGCAAAACAAATTCCCCAGACTCCGAGCAAACTATCCTCTCAGTTGATGCCATTAACATTGCTTTTAGTGGCTTTTTAAGAAACTATAATATCCTCAACGAATTACATAAAATTACCTCACCAACACTTGTAATTGCCGGACGACATGACTGGATCTGTCCCCCAGAATTTTCGGAAGAAATTGCCCAAGCTATTCCTAACGCTCATTTGAAAATATTTGAAAATAGCGGTCATTTAATTCGTGTTGATGAACCGCAATTACTCTTAGATGAAATTATTAATTTTCTCACTAAGCTGTTACACAGCTAAATTGTATAATCCTAATATTCTGAACTCTTGTAGAACAGGCAAGATGCCTGTTCCACTTATACAAATTAAATGCAAGGTTTTTAAGTTCTCACAGCCTAAAGGCTTGCACTTTTTCAATTTCAAATTCCCTGAAATCCTTTACCTGTAAGGTTTTCGTATTTATTCAGCAACCCCCAATCACCAATCACCAATTACCAATCACCAATTACCAATCACCAATTACCAATCACCAATCACCAATCACCAATTACCTTTTTATCATTTTGATAAAAGCCGCACCTGTAACCAATCCGGCAAACTGTCCCCAATAACCAGGATTAGTAAAACCATCGGAAATATTTAAACTACCAATTCCATAAAATGACTGTTGAATAAACCACCAAAATAAATACCAAAAAGCAGGAATTTCCACAGGAATAAAAATAATAATTAAAGGTAAAACCGAATCTATTTTCACTTTCGGAAACTTCATAATATAAGCACCTAAAATAGCAGCGATCGCCCCATTTGCCCCAATCACAGGTACACTTAACTTAGGATTCATAAAAATCTGCATCATTCCCGCAAACACACCAGCAGCTAAATACAGCAATAAATATCTTTGTTGTCCTAAATTTCTTTCTATCGTCTTTCCAAAAACCCACAGAAATAAAATATTACCCAAAATTTGACTAAAACTACCATGCACAAACAACGAAAGTGGTAAAGTGAATAACCGCCAAATTACAACTATCCAAGCCGCCGAATTATAAAAAATAGCATTAGTTAAAGCCGTGTTAGTTTGTTCAGGAATAATCCCCCAATTGCTGACAAAGTTACCTAATTTCCCACTTATATCTAGTTGTAATTCCCAACAGAAGATAACCAAATTAATGCCAATCAACCAATAAGTAATAATTGGTTTCTTCCAACTATAAAAGTTATCACTAATAGGAATCATGATCAATGGTAATGGGTAATTGGTAATTGGTAATTGGTAATTGGTAAAAATAAAATTGATTAAGCTGTTATGCCTTTAACTTGAATAATTAATACAAGCAAGATGCTTGTGCTACTGTAACTTCAGGTTTTTTAATTATATAGTTTAGCTGCACATCAGCTTACCCAGTCACCAGTCACCAGTCACCCATCACCAATCACCCATCACCAATCACCAATCACCCATCACCTGTCACCAATCACCAGTTACCTGTGGCAAGATTGTAATGAAGTAATATTACACTCAACTTAGCAACCGAGATGATAGGAAACACACTTGTAGGAAGATACCAGATTATCCGCCACTTGGGAGGAGGGGGATTTGGAGAAACTTATGTTGCTTCTGATACTCACTTACCTGGTTCACCCCAGTGTGTTGTCAAAAAACTCAAGCCTCAGTCTAGTAACGCCGCAACTTTAGAAATAGCTAGACGGTTATTTGATACCGAAGCACAGGTTTTGTACAAATTAGGTACTCATGATCGTATTCCCCAACTTTTAGCATACTTTGAAGAAAATGCCGAATTTTACCTTGTTCAAGAATTTATTCCCAGTCATGATCTCTCCCAAGAGTTATTACCAGGAAAAACCCTCACGCAAGATCAGGTAATTTCTCTATTACAAGAAATTTTAGAAATTTTAGACTTTGTACATCAACAAAAAGTAATTCACCGTGATGTTAACCCCCGCAATATCCTCAGACGTGATCAAGATGGCAAACTAATTTTAATTGATTTTGGGGCAGTTAAAGAAATTACCACCCAAGTCATTACACCTGCTGGTCAAACTCCAGCTACTATTGCTATTGGCACACCTGGTTATATGCCTGGAGAACAAGCCCAAGGAACACCAAAATTCAGCAGTGATATATATGCTTTGGGAATTATTGCCATTCAAGCAATTACTGGTTTATTACCTCAGCAATTAGAAAAAGATGGGGATACTAATGAAATTCTTTGGCGTAATCATACCACAGTCACCCCAGAATTTGCAGAATTTATAGATAAAATGATTTGTTATGATTTTCGTCAACGTTATGCTTCAGCCACTGTAGCATTACAAGCACTGCAAGAATTAGTTAAACCTCCCTCTGGAACAATAGTTTTTAGTCCTCCAGCGCCAGTTAATCATATCAAACCTCAACCATCTAAAAAATCTCTATTGTTCAAATTAGTATCAGGCATATTTTTATTAAGTTTAGGAGGAATTGCCTCAATATATATCTTTAATAAAATCAATACTCATAACGCAGTTGATTTATATAACCAAGGAAACACACTTTTACAACTCCAAAGATATGAAGATGCACTGGCAAATTATGAAAAAGCAGTGAATATCAAACCTGATTATTTTCCAGGATGGTATGGTCAAGGTAAAGCATTATTTGAATTGAAAAAATATCAAGAAGCAATCACAGCTTATGACAAAGCAATTCAAATTCAACCTGATTATTTAGAAGCTTGGATTGGTAGAGGTTTTGCCTTATCAAGTTTACAGCGATATACAGAAGCAATTTCTGCTTTTGATAAAGCTTTAAATCAAAAAGATGATTATCCAGCAGTGTGGAATGCTAAAGGTGATGCTTTCAGAAATTTAAAACAATATGATAATGCTATTAAGTCTTATGATCAAGCAATTGAATTACAACCAGATAATTATGAATCTTGGTATAAAAAAGGTTTGTCTTTACAAAATACCAAACAATATGATGATGCAATTACAGCTTATACACAAGCAGTAGAACTAAAACCAGACTATACAGCAGCTTTATATAATTTGGGTAATTCCCTAATAAATTTAAACCGCCATGAAGATGCTTTAAAAGCCTATAGTCAAGTGGTGCAATATCAACCCAGTCATTATCAATCTTGGTTTTCAAGAGGTAATATTTTAGTGACATTAAGAAGATATGCTGAAGCAATTGACTCATTTAAGGAAGTCATTAAATATAATTCTAGTAACTATCAAGCTTGGTATACTTTGGGATGGTCACTACATCAAAGTCAACGTTATGCAGAAGCGATAGATGCTTATAAAAAAGCCATTTCTTTAAAAGGAAATGACTATCAAGCATGGTATAACTTAGGTAATTCACAATTTAATTTACAGAGATATGAAGATGCTTTTGCATCCTATAATAAAGCAGTTAGTTACAAAAAAAACCACTATCAAAGTTGGTATAGTATGGGAAATGCTTTATTAAATTTACAAAGATATCAAGAAGCCATAGAATCTTATGATCAAGCTATTAAATATAAGCCAGATTACCAACAAGCAATAGAAGCCCGCAAACAGGCGGAAAATCAAATCCAACCCGACAAATCTCTCCCAATTGTTGTACCAACTTTGCCAATGTCTAATTGATGAAAACCCCTCAACACCTGAAAATTAAATAGTGTAAATTGATTAAAATACTAAACTATAGGACTCCTATTTGATTTTTGAACAGAACTCAGTACATACTGAAAGCCTTATTTCCTGTTCCCTGTTCCCTGCCTCCACGAACAATTCATGAATCAAATCGGATCACTATAATTCATGTCAGATATTGACTTCCTGCGGGTAATCTGGTGAAGAGAAAGATGTGGTTTTAATATCTGATTCAATCTGATTCCATCTAGAGATTTGATTAACAAAAGAAACTTTTTTACTACTGACTACTTCTTGCAATTTCTCTTTAATCTGTTGCTTTTCCTTATACTCCTGGATTTTGATTTGAGCTTGAGCATAAGCATCAGTATCTTCAGGAATTTTTTCCAGGAATTTGATTGCACCGGCAAAGTCTTTCCTTAAAGCTTTACTATAAGCTGAATGTAAAAAATATTCGGCTCTCATTTGCCTTTTCTGATTGTATTCAGCTAATTTTTGTTGCACTATAGCACCCGCAGAACTTTCTGGAGGAATTTGGCGCAGATATTCTAAAGCATCCGAAAAATCTTTCTTTTCTGCGCTGGCGTAAGCTTTATTTAATAAAGTTTGTGTTTTTGCTTCTAGGTTAGTTTCTGTTTTTTCAATTAGTTGTTCTCGTTTAGAACGCCAATGAGAAGTGTAGGGAATTTGCGTAACAGCGTGCATGGCATCTAACAAATTACCTTCCTCTAATGCTTGTTCAGCTACTAAATAATTTTTAGTATCATTGTGCCATTGCTGTTGCCATTCTGCAATTGTCTCTTGAGCTTCTGGATAGACGTTGCTATAGGAGGGAATTGTTTTGGCTAAACTAATTGCTTTTTCTAAATTACCAGTTTGATATTCTGTGATTGCTTCAGATAAAATTGCTGTTTCTGAATTAGCTTGAGAACTAGTAGCTAAAGCATAAACTCCCAAACCAACTACCAAAGAATTAATGGTGATTCCCCATTTCATTCCTGCTAATAATGGATCTAATTTTTTATTTTTATCTGCAACAGCTTTTTTGGTAGTAATGGGAAACTTTGAAGTCGCAATTGCAGATGCTCGATGCTTCCATGTTATGTGTTTAAATACCCATAGTGCTTCGCTGGCAGATTGAAATCTTTCCTGATAATTATAGCGAATCATTTGGCTGATAAAAACAGCCAGATATTCGTCAATGATCGTATCTTCACAAGTCCAAGGAATTTCATTATTAGCAGGATCAATTTTTAATTGCAAAGGTGTTAATCCTGTTAAACCTTGGAGTACAATCATTCCCAAAGCATAAATGTCACTATTGGGTTGTGTTTGTCCTAAAAATTGTTCTGGTGGGATGTAACCCAATGAAGTCACGGGAATCTGGGAAATAGGTAATTCGGCATCAGTGCTAAAATCAATGGGTTGAATTGAACCAAAATCTATTAGCACTAATTTATCATCACTAGAACGTCTGATTAAATTTTCTGGTTTGATATCACAGTGAATAAAACCTTGAGAATGGACAAATTCGAGGATATTTAATGCATCTTCGAGAAATGTCATCGCTTGAGTGGTACTCCACTTTTTTCCCTTGTTTTTATTTATCTTTAATTCTACGGATAAGGGTTGTCCGTAAATATATTCCTGTACTAAATAAAACTGTTCATTTTCTTCAAAGCAGGTGATCAGTTTAGGAATTTGGTCATGTTCTCCTAAATGCTTCAGGGTTTCGGTTTCGGTCAGAAAACTTAGTCTGAGGTAGTCAAAGTAAGAATTAGATTGATAGTGGTTGACTTTTAGCTGTTTAACAACGTATCTGGGTTTTTCTGGGTAATCAACATCTCTGGTATCTTCGGCAATATAAGTTTGCCCAAATACACCTGCACTAAGGCTTTGAATAATTTGGTAGCGACCTTGCAATAATTTTCTGGTGATTTGTTCAGTCATAAGTTCCTTACTGAGAAATCTATTAGATCAGTTGTTACTCACCTTTTCTGAAATTTCTTCCTCTCTCCGGAATAGGGAGAAATGATTTTTTGTAGCTTTAAATAAAGGGGACTTTAAATCAAGACTGCTCTTGAATCTCTATAAATGTCGGTATATAGCCAAAAATAACCCAATATCAACTTTTTACTGGGTTTTTCTATCTCACAATTAATCAAAATATCGGTCAAATAAAATACATACAAATCCAGATGTTTTATTAACACCTGGAATAAGTCATATTACTTGCATATATGTCTATTTATTTACTTTTTTGACATTTTTCAGCGGTCTGATGGGTTTTAGGTCTTAGAGTAAAGACGGGAGGAATTGAAATCAGTTTGGTGCAGAAATCAAAAACTGGTAATTTACTTGAGCGATCGCTATTGATATGTGGACGTGATATGTGGACGCAGGACTTTTTCAGCAACCCCTAATTAGATACATCACCATTTCCATCAATTTTGGAATTGAGTCATGAGTCTTGATTTATGAGTCCTGATTTATGAGTCTTGATTTCTTAGCTATTAGTTGCCGGCTATTTTCTCCCCTACCTCTCCATCTTGCCATCTGCCCCAGGTTCTAGCTTTTATTCACCGTCTGTCAAAGGTTTTACGACTTTAGCGATCGCCTCTTGGATAAATACTTTTATAAACTCGTCTCGGCGATTCATCTGAAATTGCTGCTGTACTACTTCTGTCATTCCCCCATCACCCCAATCTTGATCATGGCGAAAATACTCAATAAAGCTTTTGCCGGCAATGCGTGTTAAATAAGCGGCTGTTACTCCTTGAATAGCGCGACCAATGATAAAAGTAGCAACATGAAGTTGTAAAGCCGTTGATAGTAATTCAATAGCTCCTTTAACAATGCCTAAACCAGCAATGGTTTTTCCTAAAGATAGAGCTAATTCTCGCCCCCGTTCCATATTCAAATCACAACCGTAAACCCTGCCAATTTCTACCACCATTTGGGCGTTAACTGCGGCGGTAGCTAGTAAGTCTACCACTGGTAAAGGAGTTACAGAAACCACACCAGCGCCAATCCATTGATAGCGATCTACAATTTTATCAGCTTGACGGCGACGCTGAGAATCAATTAATTTTCGCGCTTCTTCTCCTAAGCGGAGAGATTGTAAGAGAATATTATCTGCAACTAAATCTTCACCTTCAGCCCGTAGTACAGAAGCCATGCGTCGCAATAAGCAGACTATATCTGGTTCTGGTTGGAAAATTTCCCCGGTTGCTAATTGTGCGGGTTGGGGGTTAGCAGCGATCGCCACCACATCATTACTAGCAATATAATCTTTTACCCGTTGACGCAACTTAGTTAAAATGGCTTCTTGATCTTCATCTGTATATAAATCAGTTTTATTGAGAACCAAGAGCGATCGCTTACCAATTTCTGCTAAACCCTTCAACGGCTCATATTCCGAACGCCGTAAATCATTATCTACCACAAATAATAATAAATCTGCTTCCGTCGCCAAAGCCCTGGCCAGTTGTTCTCGTTCTGTTCCGGCAACTCCCGCTTCTAAAATTCCTGGCGTATCCGTAATTAAAATTTTTCGCTCTAATCCCTTTAAGCGTAAACAATAGGTTTCACCCACCTGGGTTGTACCCATTGGCGCATTTACCTGCCCGACTATCCGCCCCATAATCGCATTTACTAAGGAAGTTTTGCCAGCACTCCCTGTTCCAAACACCACTACTTGAATTTCCCCCCGTGCTAAATTCGCTTCTATTTCCTTGGTGCGACTCAGTAAAGCTTGACGAGTAACTTCATCTTGAATTTGTGCCACCTGTTGACGTACAGCTTGCAGAGTGCTAGAAGCCGCATCAGACTTAGCCGCAGGAATTTGGCTAGGGGTAACGCGTCTGCGATTACGTCGTGATTTTTCCTCACCAGACCGCAAAACCAAAACATAATATATAAAGGCTGCAACCAACCCTGCCAAAAGAACAATCAGCAGCAACAGCAGCAGATTACCTAATAGGGGAGAATAGGATAGTTGCCAATAAAGCCGAGTCAGGGAATCAATCAGCCACAGGGCTAACCCCAAAATGATAATCAAACCAACAATGAGCGTGACTAGGCGAGACAGATGCATGAATCACAAAAATGAGAGGATATTAAGTAGGCAGATGCTTCTGATCTTAATCGTCGTCATCAACTACGTACAGTACAAAAAGACAAATTTTGCTAAACTCAGATGCAGTGCATATCCAATGTTCCCTTAAATTCAGTCAACAGCGAATAGTGCAGAAGATTGGTAATATAATGTTAAGAATCCGCGTTTAGTTGGTTCGCGGAAGTGGGGAGTTAGAGGATTTGAAAAGCATCTAATTTTTTATTTAGAAAGGGATGAGTATATTTAAATTGTTCGATTAATTCATGCTGCACGGGATATTTCACAGATTTTAGCTGAAGAAGAATAGTTATGATTAAGGTAAAAATATACGATCAAATGGTTGCTTGCGATAACGCCGATAAATATTAAAGTCTTTGTCTAGAGTTGCAATAGCAGAGATATTTAATCTTTCCGAAATAGCAATCAGCGATAAATCGGTAAAATCTCCTGGTAGATCCTGATAACTTGTGTTAAGTTCCTGGATTCTTTCATAGTCCGATGGCAGTAAATGTTCACATAAAAATACTTCCAGTGATAAAGCAGATAAAAATTCGTTCTGCACTTTTGTATTTGGGGCAAGTAACCACATCACTTCTGTAACACAGGCAATTGTTGTGATGAGTTGACTGGTACAGGTACTAAAAAAATTAATAACTTTTTGGTGATACTTGTCTTTACGGTCATAGAAGGCAACAAGAATCCCAGTATCAATTAATATTAGGGGATAATTATTATTCATGAGTTCTTGTTTGATGTCTTGCTTGAATTATGTCAGAAATTGCTTTTTTGCGTACATCTCTATCTGACAAATCTCCTGATCCTTCTAGTAAAAATTTGGGATAACCGCCCATTCTTTCTAATACTGTTTTAGGTGGAGCTTGATAGTTGTTAACAGATGTTTCTAAAGATGAGATAAATTTTAAAACAAGTGAAATTTGTTGATCATCAAGGTTGGCAATCGCTTCTAATAGTTTTTGGTGTGGACTGGTGGAGTACATAGAAATTTATTACTGTTGTGATAATTTACAGTTTAGCAAATAAGAAAAGCGATCGCATCTTTTCACATTTTTCAAATAGCGATACCTTCGGTAAGCTATCTCTACGAGACGCTACGCGAACGCTAACGCACTCCCCACATCCCCAAAAAGCGATCAATCTCTCATTCTCACTGTAGCAGAATAGCAGTTTTAGGTATTGGGTTTGAATAACAAAAGTATAGTCATATATCCATATTTTGTTATCTCAACCCAAGCTATTGCTAAACCCGTACAAATTCAACGGATAAACCCCCTCTAAGTATTAACACAAATAAATAAGTCTAAACTCAACAATTCTTAAATCTTAACGCCTATACACAATTATAAAATGCTTCCCAAAAATTCAAGAAGATTCTTAATATTTGCAACAATAATGAAGATAACAGCTTGGAGTCATTACCCGTGAACCCTCCTACCACCACCCCAACACAAACCCAAAATCGCAAAGCGGATCATATCCGCATCTGTCTTGAGGAAGATGTCCAAGGTCAGCAAGTTACTACCGGACTAGAAAAATATCGTTTTATTCATTGTTGTTTACCGGAATGCGATCGCACCGACATTGATATCAGCACGACTTTTTTGGGAAAACAACTTAACGCACCAATCTTAATATCTTCCATGACTGGAGGAACAGAACGCGCAGGAATTATTAACCGTCGTTTGGCAGAAGTCGCCCAGCAATATAAACTAGCGATGGGTGTAGGTTCTCAGCGTGTAGCTTTGGAAAAACCCCAAGTTGCTGATACTTTCGCTATTCGTAAATATGCCCCAGATGTGCTGTTATTTGCTAATTTAGGTGCTGTACAACTTAATTATCAATGTGGTTTAGATGAATGTTTGCGAATTATTGATATTTTAGAAGCTGATGCTTTAATTTTACACATTAACCCGCTGCAAGAATTTATTCAACCCAGAGGTGATACTAATTTTCGGGGATTGTTTGACAAAATTGCCGATTTATGCAATAAATTACCAGTTCCTGTAATTGCCAAAGAAGTCGGTAATGGCATTTCTGGGAAGATGGCTGAAAAACTGATATCCGTAGGAATACAGGCTATTGATGTCGCAGGAGCGGGTGGTACATCTTGGGCATTGGTAGAAAGCGAAAGAGCCGAAACATCATTGCAGCGACGTTTAGGAAAGACTTTTGCAGATTGGGGGATACCGACAGCAGAATGTATTACCAGTATTCGCGCTCAGTTCCCGGAAATACCTTTGATAGCTTCTGGGGGGTTACGTCATGGGTTAGATGTAGCCAAAGCGATCGCTCTTGGTGCAGATATCGCTGGTTTAGCAATGCCTTTCCTGCAAGCAGCAGATGTATCATCAACTGCACTGCAAGAGTTGACAGAAGTATTAATTGCCGAAATCACCACCGTGTTATTCTGTACTGGTAACAGAACTTTGTATCAGTTAAAGCAATCTGACAGTTTGCACAGCATACAATAAAGTAAACAGGTTGTACTTCCTTAGTCATTGGTTTTTTCACTAATGACTAATGACTAATAACCAATGACTAATAACTAATGACTAATGACTAACTTTTTTAAACAAACTTGTGCTAGTTTAATTGGTAGCTTACTAGGACTGACTATTTTTGCTGGTGTCGGTACTTTAGGCTTATTATTTCTCATTATCGCTGCTACTTCTCAAGATACAGGTCCACAAGTTAAAGATAAATCTATGTTGGTGTTTGACTTGTCAATGAAAATCACTGACAGTCAACCTAGTTCCAGTGACTTACTGCAAAGAACCTTGAGAGGAGTAGATCAGGAGCAAATAACACTCCGCGAAGTGATCGAAACTGTGGAAAAAGCACAACGTGATCCGCGTATTGTGGGTATTTATATAGATGCTACCAAGTCAGGTACAGCTAGTAGTTTGGGTTATGCTTCCCTCAAAGAAATTCGTCAAGCGTTAGATAAATTCCGTGCATCTGGGAAAAAGATTATCGCATATAGTACAGATTGGAATGAACGGGAATATTATCTGAGTTCAGTAGCTGATAAGATTGTACTCAATCCTGTAGGCATGATGGAAATCAACGGTTTGAGTTCACAACCGATGTTTTTAACAGGAGCATTGCAGAAATACGGGATTGGTGTTCAAGTAGTACGGGTAGGGAAATTTAAAGGAGCAGTAGAACCTTTTCTCCTGGATAAACTCAGTCCAGAAAATAGACAACAAACCCAGAAATTATTAGATGATGTGTGGGGAGAGTGGCGAAATTCTGTAGGTAAAAGTCGGAAAATTCAACCAGAAAAATTACAGGCGATCGCCAATAACCAAGCTATTTTAGAATCTACCGCCGCAAAAGCTAACGGTTTAGTCGATCAAATAGCTTACCAAGATGAAGTATTTACTGATTTGAAAAACTTAACTGCTAGTGATGAAGATGATAAAAATTTCCGACAAATTAACATTACTGATTATGCCGAAGTTCCGGGTAAATCAATGGGAGTAGAACGCAACTCAGAAAATAAAATTGCAGTTGTTTATGCAGAAGGGGAAATAGTCGATGGTAAAGGAGAAGATGGACAAATAGGAGGCGATCGCTTTGCCCAAATCTTCAGAAAAATCCGTCAAGATGAAGATGTGAAATCTGTGGTTTTAAGAATTAACAGCCCTGGTGGTAGCGCCACAGCTTCAGAAATCATACAGCGAGAAATTAAATTAACTCGACAAGTTAAACCAGTAATTATTTCAATGGGTGATGTAGCTGCTTCCGGTGGTTATTGGATAGCTACTGATTCTAATCGCATTTTTGCTGAAAAGAATACTATTACAGGTTCTATTGGTGTCTTTGGAATATTGTTAAACGGTGAAAAATTAGCCAATAATAATGGCATCACCTGGGATACTGTGAAAACATCTCAATTTGCAGATACTCAAACAGTTGCTCGTCCCAAATCACCCCAAGAATTAGCAATTTATCAACGCAGTGTTAACCGTATTTATAATATGTTTATTAATAAAGTTGCCGAAGGTCGAAAGTTACCCCAACAAAAGGTAGCAGAAATCGCCCAAGGTCGAGTTTGGTCAGGTGTAACAGCAAAACAAATCGGTTTAGTTGATGAAATTGGCGGTTTAAATGTTGCTATTGAATATGCAGCCAAAGCCGCAAAATTAGGAAATGATTGGGAAGTACAAGAATATCCTAGAGTGAGAAGTTTAGAAGAACGTTTCTTTGGCAGACAATTACAAACAGCACAAGCAAAATTAGGAATTGAAAAAAATCTGATTCAGCCCAATAACCCACTTTTAGCTGAATTTGAGAAATTTAAACAAGAAATTGCCATTTTACAGAAAATGAACGATCCCCAAGGCATTTATGCCCGTTTACCTTTTAATTTGAAGATAGATTAATAACCCTGGGGACTGGGGAAGAAAATTTTAGATTTTAGATTTTAGATTTTAGATTGGAGTCAACAAAATCCAAAATCCAAAATCCAAAATCCAAAATTGAATCATCAATCACTAAAATATAGTGTAAAGTAGTGGGAACCCTAACTCACTCTTCTACTTTACACATCCATCTATGGATAGAAAAACGAAACGCTTGTTACTTCTTGTTGTTTCCTGTAGTTTATCTGGTGTCATTTTAGGCGGAACTGCTAGTTGGGCAGAAAGTAAAATGTGTCTAGGTGCTGATACAATTACCAGTGAATGTGCTACCCAAAACCCAGTAGAAAAAACAATTCAAGGTATGAGTACAGGATTATTAGCTGGTGCGGGTGCTGCTTTTGGTGCAGCTTGGAATTTACGTCATCAAGACTAAAACAGTGACTAGGGACTGGGGACTAAGGATTGGGGTGATGGGGAGGTGGGGAGAATAAATAATTAACTGTCACCTGTCACCTGTCACCTGTCAAAACCGATAATTGCGATCGCCTATCCACATACTCGTAGGTACAGCATTACCTTGAGGATCTACTTTTACCCTGACAACTATTGGAGTTCTACGTCTATCTTGGTTTTGTTGCACCTGCGAGAGATCATCATTAATTTGCTGTCTTTGTTCTTCGGAAACAAAATAATTTTCCAACCCATAGTTAATCAACCCATCTTGATAATTACCCTTTAAAGCTACTTGGTTATTAGGTAAGTACATAGGTAGATTACTACTCACACGCACAGGCCGCCAAGCAGCGGGAACATTACGATTAAAATCACGATTAAAATCACGGTTAAAATCACGGTTAAAATCACGATTCAAACCACGGTTAAAATCACGATTAAAAGACTGTTGTTCCTGCAAAATCAAATACAATGTACTTCCTTGATTTATTCTGCCATTTCTCAGAGAATTTTCTCTTACCCAATCTCTCCAACCCGGTAATCTTCGCAAATTTTCAGTCCGGGAGATATTATAATCAAAGGACAAAGCAGAACCCTGTAGAACATTATTAGAATATGCAGGTAAAGTTTGTAAAATCACACTTTTACCTGTCATTTCTGTATACATTGCTTGGGTGGGAACTGCTAAAATTAACCCTACTTGCAGCATTAAAGGTGCTACTAATCGCCAAATTGGTAACGGTTGATTGGCTTTTTGTTCAGTAGCAATTAAGTAATCACGAAAAGTTAATTTTTCAGAAAACTCCTTTTCTGGAGTTAGAGTTTTATTTTGTTCTGGTGAATTGTTTGTCATAATTGGTAATTGGTGATTGGTAATTGCTGATTGGTAATTGGTAATTGCTGATTGGTGATTGGTAATTGGTAATTGGTAAGTTACAGCAGTTTTCGTTATTATGAGGTACAGATATTAATGATAAAACTCTTGTGGTGCGGGCATCTTGCCCGCGAAATGTGTACCTCATATCTTCGGAAACTGCTGTATATTCCTATTCCCTATTCCCTATTCCCTGTTGCCAATGACTAATAGGATTTATAACGCAGAGATTTAATATATTTGTTAATTCTAATTTTAGCAAATATAGCCGTAGACAAGGGTGTTAGGACATTAACCAAAACTAAAACCTTGACACTCAAAGGCGTTTAGCACTGTCACCTGTCACCTGCTATTATTTCTTAACAGTAGCACGTTCCTGTAAACGACGTTCAAACCAAAGACCGGCAGAAATCAAACCAGAACCGCACAATACAAACACCAATGATCTAAATAATAAATCAGTGTCGTACTCTAGCACCCGGCTAATAATTTGCAGGATAAATAATAGCATACCACACCAAAAAGAAGTTCTATTACTTAACTTAATTCCTGCTTGCATTAGTCCCCAAGCTAAAGTGATCAACAGAACATTGAAAACAAAAATGCCTAGTTCTGTAATGCGACCTATAGCTTGATGCCAAAAAGGTACAATGACAATAAAACCCAGAAAAATGCTAATGACAGTGACAGTAAAAAATGCTTCTCTGCGGTTTGGGTTATTCCGATGACGAAACAGAAATAACCATTGCAAGACGGCTAAACCGCTAAGGATTCCTAAATCAATGATAGGCAAAGATTGAAAAACATTAGAGAAATTAGTTGGTGAATTACCAAAACTGAAAGATTGCCATTGCCAACGGAAAGACAATAAATAAAACACCACAGCAAAACATCCCAAAGCCAAATTACGGGCTATATTTTGAAATAACCGATAATTAACAGTTGGGAACAACAAATCATCATAACTCCAAAATAAAGCAGGTGGTAATGCTAAAGCAAAAGAAGCCACCCAAGGAATGACATCAGAAAAAGTTAATAATGGTAAAGGATTGAGATTATATTGCAGAGAAAGAGTAAAAGCGATCGCTGCTAAGATAAAAATCACCCGTGAACGACAAATATACGCCAAAGGTACAAACAACAACCAAGAAATTAACGGCGTATGTCGCACAGCTAAACGCGCCCAATTAAAATCACTACCAGCAGACCAAAATTCTCTCAGTCCCAACCAATAACCAATTTGTAACAGGATAATAGCCAAAACACCCAAAGAATTGAGTGATAGACTATAAGCCATGACTAAAACACCAAACCCCCAAGCTAAAAATAATTGGGTAGCTGAACCGCTAATATTGAATATTTGCGCCATCAGCATTAAAGTTGCACCCAAAATTAAGGCGCTGAGAATGAGTAAAGCTTCTCCTAAAAGACGTTTGTTGCGTTGTGGTTTTTTACTTTCCCCCTTAGCAAGAGTTGGTTCTCTCCAAGTCAAAAAACCCGTGATAGCAGTAGACAAAAACAAACTCATCAACAAAATAAATTTAACTTCTCTTGACCATGTTTGCCAATTTGCTGCTACAAAGATAATGATACCTAAAATTAAAAGTAAACCACCGATAGCAATGGCTATTAAACCAGAACTTTCTTTTGCAGCCGCTTCTATTTTATTAAATTGATAACGGTCGGCAATTTGCTGGTATTGGGAAGAACTGATAAGTCCTTCATCTCGCCAACGTTGTGCTTCTTGGCGCAGTTTTTGCGGAAAATTATCTAAGATCATGACCTCTCCGGTGCAAATGGGTTAGTTTAACAACTGTCAAAAAACGGTTAGCTTCTAGCCAAAGGCCAAAAGCAGCGCCGGACGCGCTTTAAAAACGCAATCTCAATGTTGGTCATTATGTTTTCAGTATGCAGCTAAATGCCTTAATTACATTGTTCTGATGTAACAGTTTCAATATTGTGCTAAATAGCTAAAATTACCCAATTCTTGAATATGGAAAAACCTTCAAATTTATTACTTAAAGTTGCCCGTCGTTTATTTGATGATGCAGATGAACAAGCAAAGTTTATTGAAGCTTTAGTTAATCCTAAACCTTTTGCACCTTGTATTCTTTGGTGTCAAGATAAGCCGGAGATTTCACCTTTTGCAGTAGAAACACCAACACCTTGGCAACCAGAATTTGTAGACCGTTTACAAATTGGTGAAAAGCCTGGTCAACATCCTTTACATCAACAAGGATATTTTTATTGTTTAGATTTTTCTTCTGTATTTGCGGCTTCTGTGTTGTTAACAATTAATCAACCAGTACCTTTAGTATTTGATATGTGCGCTGCACCAGGGGGTAAAAGTGTCTTTGCTTGGAAAGCATTACAACCTGATTTACTAATTAGTAATGAAGTCATTGGTAAACGGTTAGGTATGTTAATTTCTAACTTGAAACGTTGCCAAATTCAACCTAGTTGTGTGGTAAATCGAGATTCTAGAATTTTTGCAGAAATGTTTGCAGAATCTAGTAATTTAGTCTTAGTTGATGCACCTTGTACGGGGCAATCTTTACTGGCTAAATGTGAAAAAGCACCGGGATGTTTTCATCATACTGCAATTAATAAAAGTGCCAATCGCCAAAAACGGATTATTGCTAACTCAGCCCAAGTTGTTGCACCTCAAGGGTATTTAGTTTATATGACTTGTACTTATTCACCAGAAGAAAATGAGCAGGTTTGTGAATGGTTTTTAGCAAGATTTCCCCAATTTCAAGCTGTGGAAGTTAGTCATTTATCAAAATATCAATCACATTTAACAAGTATTCCTTGTTATCGGATGTTTCCGCAGGATGGTTTGGGTGCGGGTGCGTTTACGGTGTTGTTTAAAAATATGAATGAAGGAGACGCTAAACAAATCAATTTAAATAATCTAGCAATCATACATCAAATGTGAATAATCAAAATAATTCTCGTTCCCATACTCTATCAATTGATAATTGATAATTGATAATTGATAAGTGATAATTGTTTCATTAATTTTCAATTTTCAATTGTTTATTGTCAATTGTTGAAAGCATTCCCAGTCAGAGACTGGTAACGAGAATCTATGGAAATAATTACATCAAAGTCTTGATATGATTGAACCGCAAAGGACGCAAAGGACACAAAGGTAAGAGAGTTTTAGAGAGTTTTTTGTCTGGCTGTTTTTATTTTTTTCAAAATGGGTATGCTCCCCCAGTCAGAGACTGGGAACGAGCAGTAATTGATTTTTGATTGGTTGTTTATGTTAATTTTTTAGTCACTTTTTGTACTTCCTCAATTGATAATGCTAAAGCTTGGGCAATTTGTTCAACAGTTAAACCCATTTGCAATAATTTGGGTATAGCTTCTTTTCTCGCTTGTTCTGCTTGTTCTGCCCGTTGACGTTCAGCTTCTTCTGGTAACAGAACTAAGTTTCCTTGTTGATCATAAAATCTTAACCAAGTGGCGGTTTCTCTTGTTAGTATTCCTTGCCAATTTCCTAACCAAAATCCTAATGTTTCACACCATAACCAGCCTTTTTCATTAACTGTTAAAGGTTGATAAATAAAATGATTATCTAAATGCCAACCTTTTAAGGAGTTAGAATCAAAAGGATCATAAACAAAATAATCTCTAGTTCTAAAGATGTTTTGATAAAGTTCTTTTTTGAGAACCAAATCTACATTCTTAGTTGAAGGAGACATTAATTCAATAATTACATCTGGGTAGCGTCCTTGTTCTTCCCAAACTACCCAACCTTGACGGGTTTCTTTATTGGGGACATTCAAAACAACAAAAAAATCTGGACCACGAAAATCTTTATTTCGCAGTTGTTCACTACTGTAGTATATAAACATATTCCCGCCAACAAAATAATCTTGACGGTCTGACCATGCTTGTTGTAAAGAATAAATTAAAACATTCATGGCGATGCGGTGGCGGTTACTTTCCAAGGGAACTCCATCATCAAATATTAAATCGGTTGGTGGTAGGGGGGGTTCGTAGTCTGGGATAACCTCAACTGGTGGAGTCTGATTTTCTGTAATATTCGTTAACATGACATCACCTGAGACTATTGAGATATTTAAGTAAGTGGGCGTTAAAAATTGTCGTTATGACAAGGGAACAGGGAACAGGGAACAGGAAACAGAGAAGAGGTTTTTGGATATTTTACTTTTTGTTACATATTTCGGTTTTTTCTGTTCACCTACTTATCTATGATCTTAGCTGTCAATTGGTAAGTATTCAGCCGTTAGCCGTCAACTTTCAAGGCTAAAATACAAAGGTAAGCATTCAGCCGTCAGCTATCAGTTCGGTTAAGGATTTTTGTAGGTTGGGTTTACCGTGTGGAAACCCAACAAACCCTTGTAAATGTTGATGATTTTTCCACTATGTCACAAGTAATTATTGCCTCTGGTTCTCAAATATCTGCGGATGCTGGTGCTGCTGTTGCTAACCAAGGAGGTAATGCGGTTGATGCGGCGATCGCTGCTACTGTTGTTTCTATGTGTACTGATTTGGGGGTGATGGCTGCTGGTGGTAGTGGTTTTATCACTATCTGGTCAGCAAATGCCGATCCTATGGTGATTGATGGTTATGCAGAGATGCCAGGACGAGGTTTGGAAAATGAGCGTTTTGGCCAGGGTATCCGGGAAGTTTTCTTTGATTATGGTGGTGAACTCAGTACGGTGCTTGGTTATGGTACTATTGCCACTCCGGGAATGTTTGCGGCTTTGGGCAAGGCTTGGGAAGAGTACGGAAATATACCTTGGGCTGATGTGGTAGCACCTGCACAAAATTGGGCGCAACAAGGTTTTCCTCTTTCTGGGGGTGCGGCAGAATATTTACTTCACACCCATGCAGCTATTTTTGGGTGGCATCCTGACAGCTATAAGACGCTACATCATGAGGATGGTACTCCCCTACAGGCAGGGGAAATTGTTCATGTTCCTGGACTAGCTGAGAGCCTGAAATTGATTGCTGATGAGGGGGTACAGGCGTTTTATACTGGGGAGTTAGGGAGGCGTATTGTTGAGGAAATTCAGGAAAATCAAGGTTTGTTAACTGCGGCGGATCTTGCTGCTTATGAAGCGGTAGAGCGATCGCCTATTTGCATTAATTTTGATAACTGGCAAATTGCAACTAACCCTCCTCCCGCTGTGGGTGGTGCTTGTTTGGCGGCGATGTTGTTACTTTTAGATGATAGTTCTGTGCAAGGATGGAATTTAGCCACAGTTAAACAAATGGTAGAGGTGCAAAACGCAGTTTTAAACTACCGCAACCATCATCTTGATTTTAGCAGCGATCGCATTGCGGAAACTACAAAACTTTTAGAATTAGCCCGTGTGGGAAAACCGCAAACTCTGTTATCTTCACCTTCAACTATTCACATTTCCGCTGTTGATAGTAACGGTTTAGCTTGTTCTATAACCGCTTCCGCTGGTTATGGTTCGGGAGTGATGGTTGGTGGTACTGGGTTTTGGTTGAATAATTCTTTGGGAGAAATAGAACTGCATCCCCAAGGATGTCACCATTTAACCCCAGGAGTGCGTTTAACTTCTAATATGTCTCCAACTATTGCTAGATGTGCTGATGGCAGCGTTTTAGCTATTGGTTCTCCTGGTGCTTCTCGTATTACCACAGCCATAGCTCAAGTATTGCTGAATTTTGTCCATTTGGGAATGTCTTTAGAAGAGGCGATCGCCTATCCTCGTCTGCACGTCGAAACCAGGGATGGTAAACCTACCATAGTCATGGAAGCAGGTATTCCCACGGAAGAAATAGCAGGTTTTATTACCCATCATTTCCCTAAACGCTCTATGTATTTTGGGGGAGTGCAGGCCACTTTATGGCATCCCCAACATGGTTTATCTGCTGCGGCTGATCCCCGTCGTACTGGTGGGGTTGCTAGGGGTGGTAATTGACAATTGACAATTGACAATTGACAATTGTTTCATTAAAGATTTCAAACCTACCCTTGAAAGGGGAAAAAAGCCAAAAATTCTGCTTTTGAAATCCTCTGAATTTCCGGGAGAGGTAATTGTCAATTTTTAATTGTCAATTATGGGAGCATCCCAAATGTGTAAGTTTATTTTTATCTAACAACAGCAAATTATCCCAGGCTTTATTTGATTGAACCGCAAAGGACGCAAAGTACACAAAGGTAAGAGAGTTGGAGAGAGTTTTTGGTGTTGCTGCATTTATTTTTTCAAAATTGGGATGCTCCCTCAATTATCAATTATCAATTATCAATTATCAATTATCAATTGATAACCAACTCTTCCAAACTCTGCTGTAAATCACTTGTTAACTCAGACACCGCTTGTCTAGCATCCACTCGACTAGCTTTATAAGTGGGATAACGTTCAGAAACAGATATCGGTTTACCTACAATAATTTCGGCTTTTTGTTTACCTAATTCTGGACGATTTAAAGGATTATTACCTTTAATTTTATTCACCATATCCCATAATAGTAAAGTCGTTTCGGCGAATCTTTCTACTGTGGGTTTTTCCCGAATATAAGTACCAGAAACTGCTACAAAACTTTCTACTAATCTCATGTGCCACATCCGAAAATAGGCTTCTTCGGCGATTCTATCCCCTAAACTTTTCTCAATGGTTGATAATGATTTAACATCTTTAAAATCTTCTCTAAATATATAATTCCATCCTGCCTGTTCTACTCTTCTACATCTATCATTCCAATTACCTCTAGATGGTAAGTCAAAATATTGTTCAGCAATGAATAACGCCACATTCATCACAGATTGTAACCGATAAGCTAAAGCTTTATTTCTATCGGTAATTTCACCATTAGTAATTTTTTCATCTGGCAAAGTTTGATGATAAAATTTGGTGTAAAATTTCTCCATTATAGATAATAAATGTTCTGCTAAAGTCAACAGTCGGATATAAAGTACCTCAAAAGAAGTGGCATTATTGGCAGAGTTGATATTTAAACCACTAGCGGTTTCTAACTCAGTTAATAAATTAGCGATCGCTCCCCAAGGTTCATCAATATAACTATATTTTAACCCAATTGGGACAATTAAAACTTCTTCATTTCTCCCTGCTTTTTGCAAATCTTCCACACACCAAAAACCCATTTGAGAAATACCTGGTTCTAAAGGGCTAATAATTTCTGATAAACCATTAGTAGCACCTTCGGGAGCAGCGGCCATTGGAAACTTACCATTAATATATAAATCCCGTGCAGAACGCAAACCCATCCAGTCAGCTTTCCCTCTTTGAATAGGAGTAGCACCTAAATTAGCAGCTAACCAACCTATATGTTTACCTGCCCATAAAGGAATACCCCGATCATAAATAAAATGGGCATGAATGGGATATTGTAAATTTATATTTTGCTGTTTTGCTACTTTGGGTAAAAGCTGAGAAAATAAATAAGTTAAACAAAAAGGATCGTCTGTTTTTGGATGACGGAACGCCAACATAAACCGAATTTTACCAGCTTGAAATTGATGATAAAGATCGGCTAAAACTTCTACATTTTCTGCTTCAATTTGGCTAATGGGAGTTTTCCAGTGTATCCAGTTGGGTAAAAACAGATGCACGAATTTTAATAACAACGGGTTAAAATTTGGGGGAATAAATTCTAGGGGTGGTTGTGCCTGATACATAAAAAATAGGAGATCAAGGAGTCAGGAGTCAGGAGATCAAGGAGTCAGGAGATCCAGGAGTCAGGAGAATGGCTTCGCCACGCTTCGCGAACAAGGAGTCAGGAGATCAAGGAGTCAGGAGTCAGGAGTCAGGAGTCAGAATGAGTCAGAAGGATTACTTGTTTAAAATAGCTTTAGCATAACTATCTAATAACCTACTCACTTCCTTTAATTGCAACCTTAATTCTGATGTATCACCATATTGTAAATCATTTGCCAGAATAAGATAATATCCAGGGTAAGAGCATCTCAATCAGGCTTGACATAAGGGATGTGAGGAATCTAATGTAGAGTCAATGAAACAAGAACTGAGAACCTGAATCATGTAATTGTTATCCATACCAGTGCGTTTCATTTTTTGTCGCAGACTACGTTTATAAGTGTGTTCACGATTAAGAGCATTGAGAGCAATGCGCCGTAAAAGAGCAAAGTTGCGGGGGCTGTGGAAAGAGCGAATACGACAAGAATCCTCAGCAAAAGTACAATCAAGAATCCAGTGAGCTTGGTTCTCAATTCCCCAATGTTTACGGATGGCTCGACCCAAAAGTTGAGCATCACTGGGTAAAGAAGAGAGATAAAATTGAACCTCACGAGTAGTTTGATTCCAAAGACGACGCTCCCGAACAACCATCACTACACTTTGGAGTCCAGCCCAGATTTTGGGTTGGTAAAGTTCACCAAGAGACGAAATAGGAACAGACCAAACTTGACGGATTTCCGTACGGTGATGTCCTTTTTCAATGCGGTGGTCATAACTGACATCAATACCTTGAAAAGAGAGTGAAGATGCTGTTTCAAACCATTAGACATCTCCGAAAACTATCTAACCTTCACCACAACTGCTTTTGAGGAAATGAAGGTAAAGTGCAAAGATACTCAGATTATACGCTAGAATCAGTGCTGAAGATGCCTGCTATTGGGAATTAGCCA